>CAMGRB010000079.1 GCA_946061315.1 uncultured Clostridia bacterium
ATATTCAAGGAGGAAAAAATGGCTTATCAGGTTCCGCAAAGCAAAGAGGCTTTTCTTAAAATGTGTGAGGAGTCGGGCACTTCGTTCCCTTATTCCGAGGATATATCCTGCCTGTCGGGTGAGGTAAGGGTAGGCACCAAGGTGGCTCATAACAGAATAGCATATCAGGCTATGGAGGGGTGTGACGGCACCTTTGACGGCTCTCCCGACGAGCTTACAAAGCGCAGATATATGCGTTTTGCAAGGGGAGGAGCAGGCATAATATGGTTTGAGGCAACGGCAGTTATGAACGAGGGCAGGGCAAACCCCCGCCAGATGTACTTAACCGATAAAACGAAGGGCGATTTTGAGAGAATAGTCAACGATATAAAGGAAACCTGTGTCAAGGAAAACGGCTTTGAGCCGCTTGTTATACTTCAGCTTACGCACTCGGGCAGATACTCCAAGCCGAACGGATTCCCCGAGCCGTTAATAGCATATAACAACCCGATTTTCGAGGGGGATAACCCGATAGATAAATCCCGCATAGTGACGGACGATTATCTTGACGCCTTGTCGGATGCGCTTGTAAAAGGAGCGGTTGACGCAAAGGACTGCGGCTTTGACGGCGCGGATATAAAGAGCTGCCACAGATACCTTCTCAGTGAACTTTTGTCCGCTTACACGAGAGAGGGAAAATACGGCGGTGACTTTGAGGGGCGCACGCGTATGCTCACAAGCACAGTAAAAGAGGCAAAAAAGGCAACGGGGCGCAACTTTATAATAACCTCAAGACTTAACATATACGACGGATTTGAATATCCGTACGGATTTTCGGTAAAAGAGGGGGAGGGAATAACTCCCGATTATACCGAGGCAAAAGAGCTTGTTAAAATTCTTGTTGAAAACGGCGCGGACCTTATCGACATGACAATGGGCAACCCGTATTTCAATCCGCACGTAAACCGCCCGTTTGCAAAGGGAACTTATGAGCCGCCGGAGCATCCGCTTTTCGGAGTGCAGAGAATGCTTGACGGAATATCCGAGGTTGCCTCCGTAATAAAGGGTACGCCGGTTATATGCTCGGGCATTTCGTTCCTCGGAAAAGTAAGCCCCAACGTCGTTGCGGGCTACGTAAAAGACGGCAAGTTTGATTTTGCGGGCTACGGCAGAGAAACGCTTGCATATCCGTCCGTTGCAAATGCGATAACGTCCGGCGAAGGACTTAATCCATCAAAGCTTTGCATATGCTGCGGCAAATGTACGGAGATAATGAGATGCAAGGGTGGAACACCCGGTTGCGTTATCCGTGACAGCGAGGTTTATATGCCTCTTTATAAAAAATTCGTGCTTAACAAGGAGTAAAAAATGAAAAAAGTTGCTTTTATTACGGGTGCGGCAGGCGGAATAGGCTTTGCCACCGTTGAAAAATTTGCAAAAGAGGGCTACTCCGTAGTCGCTATGGATATAGTGCCCGAGGAAAACGTAAAAGAAAAATTTGCAGGCTTTGACACAGTTGTATATATTTCGGGCAACCTTGCTTCCGCCGCCGACAGAGAGAGGGCGGTAGACGTTGCACTTGAAAAGTTTTCGAGAATAGACGTTCTTGTCAACGTTGCGGGAGTTGCACCCAAGGTAAGAAACGATATACTTGAGATGACCGAGGAAAGCTACGACTTCGTAACGGATATAAACACCAAGGGAACGTTTTTCTTAACGCAGAAAATAGCCAATATAATGGTTAAGCAGGATCTTTTGGACGGTGCGAGAGGGTATATAGCAAACGTATCCTCTTGCTCGGCATACACCTCATCGACAAGCCGCGGAGAATATTGCATTTCAAAGGCGGGAGTGTCGATGATTACAAAGCTTTTTGCCGACAGGCTCGCCCCCGAGGGTATAACCGTCAACGAGATTTGCCCCGGTATAATAGCTACGGGAATGACCGAAAAGGTAAAAGCAAAATACGATAAATACATAGCCGAGGGCAACGTCCCGATAAGACGCTGGGGAACGCCCGAGGACTGTGCAAACGCAATATACACCCTTTGCTCCGGCGCACTCGGATATACGACGGGACAGTCGATATTGGTTGACGGCGGTATGCACATAAGAAGACTTTGAGGAATAAAAAATGACAGAAAAGACCACAGAAATAGGCGGAGTAAAGGTAAAGAAAATAACTCTTGACGCTCTTATAATAGGCACGGGTGCGGCGGGCTACAACGCCGCTTTGCGCCTTGACGATTACGGCGTAAAGGATATAGCCGTAGTTACCGAGGGAGTTAAAATGGGTACCTCCCGTAACACAGGCTCCGACAAACAGACTTATTATAAAATGAACTTATGCGCCGATTATCCCGACTCGCCGAAGGCGATGGCAACAGACCTTTTTAACGGCAAATGCGTTGACGGAGATAATGCGTATGCGGAGGCAGCGCTCTCCGTGCCTTGTTTTATCCATCTTTGCGAGCTCGGCGTTGCTTTTCCCGTAAACAGATACGGTGAATACGTCGGCTATAAGACCGACCACGATCCGAGGGCAAGAGCGACGAGCGTAGGACCTCTTACCTCGAAAATGATGACGGAGTGTCTTGAAAAAGAATTTACAAAGCGTGGGATAAAGCTTTACGACAAGCTTCAGATAATAGAATTTATCAAAAACGACGGGGAATGTGTCGGAGTTTTATGTCTTAATAAGGTTTCAACCGGAGAGGATGACCGCTTCGTTCTCTTTGAGGCAAAGAATACGATAACCGCAACGGGCGGCCCTGCCGGCATATATGCGGACACCGTTTATCCTCTCGGACACGCAGGCTCCTCGGGAGTAGCGTTTGAGGCGGGGGTGTATGGCAAAAACCTTACCGAGTGGCAGTACGGGCTTGCTTCCGTTATGCCGAGATGGAACGTTTCGGGCACCTATATGCAGGTTTTGCCGAGATTTGTTTCGGTTGACAAGGACGGAGTCGAGCACGAGTTTTTAAGCGAGTATTTTCCCGATGCCGGAGTGGGACTTTCAAAGATATTCAGAAAAGGCTACGAGTGGCCGTTTGACTGCAAAAAGGTGCTCTCGGGCTCCTCGATAATCGACCTGCTCGTTTTCAAGGAATGTGCTCTTAAAGGCAGGCGCATATATCTCGATTTTAGAAAAAACCCCTACGGATTAAAAGACCTTCCTTACGAAAAACTCGAAAAAGAGGCGAGGGAGTATCTTGAAAACGCACACGCTTGCTTCGGCACTCCTCTTGAAAGACTTAAATTTATGAATATGCCCGCATACGACCTTTATCTTGGCAAGGGCGTTGATCTTGAAAAGGAAATGCTTGAAATTGCACTCTGCGCACAGCACAACAACGGCGGTCTTGACGTCGATATGTGGTGGCAGACGAATATAAAGCATCTTTTCGCCTGCGGCGAGGTTGCGGGTACTCACGGAATATACCGTCCGGGTGGAAGTGCACTCAACGCGGGACAAGTAGGCTCCATGAGGGCGGCGCAGTACATATCTACGCACACGGACAACGAAAAAACGTCGGGCTTTGACAAGGAAGCCGAAAAGGCGGTAAGGAAGCATACCGCACTTTGCAGAGCCATAATTTCCGAAAACGACAATACCGACGCTCTGACCTCCGAACACGCAAGAAAAATGAGCGAGGCGGCAGGAGCCATAAGAAATTCCGAGCTTATATCCGAGGCACTTACTTACGAAAAGAAATTCGTTGAGAATTTTGCAAACGAGGTAAAAGCAAAGACGGTAAATCTTTGGAAGGCTTACAGGTTAAGAGATGCCTCTATATCGAGAATAGTGTATATGACCGCGATGAACGAGTACGTAAAGCTCGGCGGAAAATCAAGAGGCTCGTCAATCTACACCTCGAAAAACGGACACTCCCCCGAGGGAATGGAGGATATTTTCCGTTTTGAGCTTGACAACGGCGCATTTGATAAATCCGTTCTTTGCGTTGACTACCAAAACGGTGTTTCCTCGTTTGTAAGAGATGTCAGACCCTTGCCCGAGGGCGGCGGCTTCTTTGAAAACGTGTGGAGAGAATACCGCGAAAACAAAAATATCTATTGAGAGCGAAAAATTTCACTCTTTTGCAAAAAGCGAAACGGTTGGTAAGATGAAATGAAAACAGGACTTGTATCGGTATCCTTTCGTGATCTTAGCGTAAAGGAAATAATAAAGCTCGCAAAGGAAAGCTCACTCGATTACATAGAGTGGGGCGGCGATAAGCACGTAAAGATGGGCAAGGTGCGCTTTGCAAACAAAGTCAGAAAAATGACCGAGCGCGCAGGGCTTAAATGCGACACGTACGGCTCGTATTTCGGCTCCGTTTACCATAAGGGAGAGCATATTCCGCTCTCTTTCAGAAGGGTGCTTAAAACGGCAAGAGCACTTGGAGCAAAGAAAGTACGAATATGGGCGGGCTGGCCCGGTTGTACCGACAATACCGAGGAGGAGTTCAACAAAGCCGTCTTGCGCACGCGCGCGATGTGTGCCGAGGCAAAAAAATTCGGAATAACTCTTGCGCTCGAATGTCATAAGGACACCATAACGGACGATTATCACGATACGATACGGTTTATAAAGAGCGTCGGATGCGACAATCTTAAAACCTATTGGCAGATAAATCCGCAAAAATCGCACGAATACAACGTGGAGGCGGCAAAGGCTCTTTTGCCGTATATGACCGACGTGCACGTGTTCTATTGGAAAAACGGCGAAAAACTCCCTCTTTCCGAAGGGGCAGACGAGTGGCGTGATTATATTGATATATTAAAGAGTGAGGACAGGATATTCTTCCTTGAATTTATGCACGACGGCAAGCCGTCGTCCCTGCCCGAAACCGCAGATACACTTCGTTCATTCCTTGAAAACAAGTAAAAACGGGGTAGATAAAATGGAACTTCTTAAAAAAGCACAGGATCCGCAATTCTGGAAAGAATTAAGAGAAAAGCCCGAGTACAAGTATTTTATCGACGCTCTTATGGAATTTTACGAAAAGGACTGCGTCGGCGAGGTGAGAGCGCAGAGGTTCAGCGAATTTCGTCTTTTTGAGGACACGGGTGACAGAGAAGCGTATCAGGCAAACTTCTTCCACCGTCAGCACCGCCTTTATACCATCGCCGCGCTCGCGCTTATTTATCCCGAAAACGAGGATTATTTAAGACTGTTTCAGGACACCCTCTGGGATATATGCGACCAATACATCTGGGCGTTGCCCGCGCACGTCGGAAAGCTTGAGAAGAACGACAACGCTTTTCTCGACCTTGACGCTACCACAATGTCAATGGCAATAGCTATGATGAAGGTGCTTTTCGGCGACAGGCTCCACCCTTTGATAAAATCAAGAATAGACGCGGAAATAGACAGAAGGCTTATAAAGCCGTATCTTGAAAAGGAATGGTTCTGGGAAAACAGCTATAACAACTGGCAAGCCGTCTGCTCGGGTGCCGTCGGATGCACGTTTATGCTCAACCGCCCCGACCTTTTCCCGCTTGTGCGTGACAGAATAAACGAGGCTATGCGCAAGTACGTATCTACTTACAGGGACGACGGAGTGTGCGTCGAGGGTGCGGGATATTGGAACTACGGCTTTGGCTACTTTATCGAATACGCCGATATGCAAAATCAATTCACAAGTGGCAAGTACAATCTTCTGAACGATGAAAAGGTTGTGAACATAGCAACCTTTATGCAAAAGCTGTATCTTGACAGTAAGCTCAACGCCAATTTCGGCGACTGTTCCGAGAGCGTATCTATTACGGCAGGCTTCCTTTACAAGCTTAAAGCGCTTTTCCCGAACGAGTTTCTTTTGCCGTCGAGAGAAAAAATGACAATGTCCCCTCACTATTTCCCGTTTATGATAGATACTTTTTTAACCGAAGGTCCGTCGCTCTTTTCCGAGGATAAGCTCCCAGAGGAAGCGGAGTACTGTATGAACGATACGGGTTGGTTTGTAAAAAGGACAAAAAAGTACGGGTTTGCCGCAAGGGGAGGCTCAAACAGCGAGAGCCATAACCATAACGACGTCGGCTCGTTTATCTTCTCCCGCGACAGCAAACAAATACTTTGCGATATGGGCGCCCGTGCATACACGAAGGACTATTTTGTAAACAGATACGCTTACCTTGAAACCTCGTCAAGAGGACACAACGTGCCGATAGTAAACGGCAGATATCAAGACAGGATAGGAGTTAAAAACCCTCCGTTTGCAAAGACTGAATATGAAAACGGCTCGTTCTTTATAGATTTTGGCAAGATATACGGCCTTGACGAACTTAAATCTCTCGTAAGAGAGTGCAAATGCTCCGAGAACGGAGTTAAAATAACGGACAGATTTACTCTTGACAAGGGTTCTACGTTTACCGAAAGGCTCGTCACGTTTATAAAGCCCGAAATCTCTGACGGAACAATTATGCTTGACGGAGTGTCGCTTAAATTCGATAAATCGCTTGCCAAAGCGTCGTACAAAACGGATAAACACGTCACGTCCTGCAACCCCGACGGCTCTATAAGGGAATTTACCGAGGTGGATCTTATAGACCTTGACTTAACAAGCGTGGAGGGCGGAGAATGT
>CAMGRB010000080.1 GCA_946061315.1 uncultured Clostridia bacterium
GCATTCCGTTTGATGCAACGCCTCTTAATTTGCCCGCTTTTATGACAACTCCCCCTGGCAAACGTGACGGTGCTTTGGCAACGGGAACTATCGCGCCCTCGAATACGTTTTGCGCACCCGTTACTATCTGTACCTCGTTTTCCTCGCCGATATCGAGCATACATATCTGAAGGTGATCGGAGTTTTCGTGCTTTGATATTTTCGTTATTTTACCGACGACGACGTTTTCTATATCGTCACCGAGAGTTTCATATCCCTCGACCTTTGAGCCCGTGTCCGTCATTCTGTCACAGTAATCCTTATTATTTATATCGCTGACGTCAACGAAGTCGCCGAGCCATTTTCTTGATAAAATCATCGTTCATTCCTCCTTAAAACTGTTCGAGAAAACGCACGTTGTTCTCATAGAGCAGGCGCATATCGTCAATGCCGTATTTGCACATTACAATACGCTCAATACCCATACCGAACGCAAAGCCCGTATATATATCGGGGTCTATTCCGCAGTTTCTCAAAACGTTGGGGTGTACCATTCCCGCGCCGAGTATCTCTATCCAGCCCTCGCCCTTGCAAAGACGGCACCCCTTGCCTCCGCACACGAAGCACGATACGTCAACCTCGGCTGACGGCTCCGTAAACGGAAAATGGTGCGGGCGCAGACGTATTCTCGTATTTTCGCCGAACATTGTTTTAGCAAAGGTTTCAAGCATACCGCAAAGGTTGCCCATCGTTATTCCCTTATCGACAACAAGTCCTTCAAGCTGATGGAAAAGCGGCGAGTGGCTGCCGTCAACCTCATCGGAACGGTAAACGCGACCGGGTGAAATTATTCTTATCGGCGGTTGCTGTTTTTCCATTACTCTTGCCTGAACGGGAGAGGTTTGTGAGCGGAGCAGGATATTATCCGTTATATAAAACGTATCCTGCGTATCTCTTGCGGGATGATTTTCGGGGATGTTGAGCGCCTGGAAGTTATAGTAGTCGTACTCTACCTCGGGCCCCTCGGCTATCGAAAATCCCATTCCTATAAATATATCCTCCATCTCCCTCTGCACCTGTGTAAGCGGGTGGAGCTTGCCGAGCTTTTGCTTTCTGCCCGGCACGGTTATATCAACCTTTTCTTTTTCGAGGGCTTCAAAAAGAGCCTTTTCCTTCTGCTTTTCGGCAAGTGAGGCTATCTTTTCCTCTATCGTCGCCCTTACCTCGTTTGCAAGCTGACCCATTTTCGGCCTTTCCTCTGCGGAAAGCTGTCCCATTGAGCGAAGAACGGAGGTAAGCTCGCCCTTTTTGCCGAGGTATTTTATCCTTATTTCCTCGACGTTGCAATCCTGCGCATCAAGCGCGGATAGTGCTTCTTCTCTGATTTTTTTAAGAGTTTCTTCCATTATTATAATACTCCTTATGATGATTTTTACAAATAAAAAAGCCCCTGTTAAAAAACAGGGACGAACAAACAAATGTCCGCGGTACCACCCACGTTCCGATAAATCGGCGCTTAAAAGGCTTACAACCTTTTTTGTCTGTAACGGGACGCCCGTTGCCGCCTACTCTTATTTCAACGGCACTGCTCCAAAGCGAAACGCACATCCCCTTTTGCCAAGCCGCTTTCAGCCGGGGCGACCCTCTCTTTTGCAAAACTTACGGGTGAGTGCAACTTTTTCATAGCATTTACATTGTGATTGTAGCATATATCCTTTGCAAAATCAAGATTATTTTTTCTTTTTTTCAAATATTTTTTCAAGCCTCGTCATAAAACTGTCACATTTATGGGATAGAATATAATTGTAATAAGAAACAGGTGGCATTTACCACGGGAAGGAAATTTTTAATGTCTGATTATATTTACAGTAATAATTTCTCTTCAGAGCCTGACAAAAATTCAAGTGAACCGATAAATTTATATTTCGAGGTGGAACGCAACCGCCCAAAGCCGATAAAGAAAGGTACGATAGCACTTATATGCTCTTTGTGCATTCTCTTTTCGGGCGTTGCAGGCGGAGTCGGCGCGGCGATTGTAAACAACGTAAATAACGGCGGCGGTCAAAGCAGCCCGATAGTAGCAAACGTGGTTTATAAATCTCCGACGGGTATTAACGACCTTGCACTTCCGAACGATATTGACGGTTTGGACGGTGCGGGAGAAAAATCCTACGCTACGATGACGCTCCCCGACGTTATAGAAAGTGTTGAAAACAGCGTTGTCGAAATAAGGACGCAGTACGTTACCTCCTCGTACTACCAGTACGTAACGAGCGGTGCGGGAAGCGGAGTTATAATAGGCTTTTTCAAAAGAGAAGGAACGAAAAACGAGCACGACGGATATTATATCATAACCAACGCTCACGTAATAACGAACGATAAAGGCAAAACCGCTACTTCCATAACGGTGGCTTTAAGGGACGGTACGGAATACGAGGCTACGGTAAAAGGCTACGATACCGACGGTGATATTGCAGTCCTTATGATAGAGGAAAGCGAAAAGGATCTTGTCTGCGCTTCGTTTATAAACGATTCCGACGAACAACTCCGAGTAGGTGAGTCGGTTATAGCGATAGGCAACCCTCTCGGTGAGCTTGGCGGCAGCGTGACGACGGGTATTATAAGCGCGCTCGACCGTGAAATAAGCGTTGACGGCACGAAGATGAATCTTCTTCAGATAGACGCCGCAATAAATCCCGGTAACTCCGGTGGAGGCCTCTTCAATATGAAGGGCGAGCTCATCGGAATAGTAAACGCAAAATCGACGGGAAGCGATATTGAGGGCATCGGCTTTGCAATTCCCGCAAACGACGCATTCAGGCTCTCAAGCGATATCAAAAATTACGGCTACGTTGTAAAATCTTATATAGGAGTCGGCTATAATATCGGCAAGGACGGCAACATTTACGTTGTTTCGCTTGACCCGGGATATAACGACGGTGAGGGCGGTTTTCAGGTCGGAGATATAATTCTCTCGATAAACGGAAAAGAACTTACAAGCTCTGCCGATATAAAATACTACGTAAGCAAATCAAAAATAGGCGATAAGATCGAATTTCTCGTAAGACGTGACGGCGCGGAAATAACCGTGACGGCAACGGTCAAGGCTTATTCGCCAAAATAAAACAGCTCTATCTTCTCTCTCCTTCAAAATATCCGGAATACAGCACAAGATTTTTCCCGAAATTGCGTGCTGTATTTCGGGTTGTATAGACATTTCCGTTTTTTTGTGTTATACTAAATACGGAATTTATATATTTCAATTCTATTTTTATACGAGGTGAACGACAATGTACAACATTTTAGTGGTTGACGATGAGGAAATGATAAGGAAGCTTATCAGAAAGTATGCGGAGTTTGACGGACATACGGTAACCGAGGCGGTTGACGGAATGGACGCCGTTTCCAAGTTCAAAGAGGGCAATTTCGATATTATAATAATGGATATTATGATGCCCGAGCTTGACGGATTTTCTGCCTGCCGTGAGATAAGAAAAACCTCCGACGTGCCGATTATAATGCTCTCGGCAAGGGGCGAGGAGTACGACAAGATAAACGGCTTTGAAATAGGTATTGACGATTACGTCGTAAAGCCGTTTTCTCCGAAAGAGCTTATGCTCCGTGTGGACGCTATAATGAAGCGCGCAAAGGAAAAGGAAAAAGCGCCCGAAAACAAAAATGAAATAGTATCTTTGGCAAACGGCGGTCTTGTTGCCGACCTCACCGCAAGGATAGTTTACGTTGACGGCGAGCGTGTGGATATGTCCCCGAAGGAATACGAGCTTTTCTTCTATATGTTAAGGAACAAAAACATTGCTCTTTCAAGGGATAAGCTCCTTCAGGACGTGTGGGGCTATGACTTTTTCGGCGATGACAGAACTCTTGACACTCATATAAAGATTTTAAGAAAGAGCCTCGGAAAATACAGCGATTTCATAGTAACTTTAAGAGGTATCGGCTACCGCTTTGAAGAAAAAGAAATAGTATGAAAGAAAAAGAAAGCAAAAAAAGACGCCTTTCGATAAAATCGAGTATTTTTATATCGATGGCGTTGCTTGTCGTCGTTATGCTCACTATACTGTGGCTGACGCAGTCCGTTTTTCTCTCTCATATATACAGATACACGAAAAAGAACGAAACGGACCGTGCCGCAAGCATAATAGTCGACAATATAAACAATGAAAATCTTAACTCTCTTATAGAAAAAATATCCTCCGAGTATGACCTTTGCGCAGAGATAATAAGATATCCCGGGGACAAAGAGATCCTTTACGATTCACATTTTCTCAACGATTGCATTATTCATAAACTGCAATTTGAAGATACCCTTCTTGATTTCTGGTATGAGGAGGCTAAAAGTAACGGGGGGAAATATATCGATATACTACCGAGAGACAAGTTCAGAGACTTCGGATACGATCCCGACGATTTTCACGGTGACGTGCCGAGAAGGGGCGGTGACGCTAACTGCGTCATCTCCGTAAGCATTGCGGAAACCTCCGACGGAGATTCCGTTATGGTGGTACTCAACTCATTTGTTTTGCCCGTTGATGCGACCGTCAAAACGTTGAGGCTTCAGCTTATCGTCATAACGATAGTTATGCTCGCTTCCGCCTTTTTAATAGCATATATCCTTTCGAGGAGGCTTTCCTTGCCTATCGAAAAGATAAACAAGGAGGCAAAAAATCTCGCGTGTGCAAATTACGGCGTCACCTTCCCGCAGGAAGGACCTATCGAGATAAGTGAGCTTGCGGACACGCTTAACTATACCGCAAAAGAGCTTTCCAAGGTGGACGCTATGCAAAAGGAGCTTATCGCCAATATCTCGCACGATTTGAGAACCCCGCTTACCATGATTTCGGGTTACAGCGAGGTTATGCGTGATATTCCCGGTGAGAACACCCCCGAAAATATGCAGGTCATCATAGATGAAACCGCGCGTCTTTCTTCTCTTGTAAACGACCTTCTCGACGTATCGAGATTCCAATCTGGCACGCAAAAGCTCAATATTTCACGGTTTAACCTTACCGAGTCGGTAAAATCGGTTATTAAACGGTACGACAAGCTCATATCGCACAACGGATATATTATAAATTTCGTTTACGACGAGGACGTATTTATAAACGCCGATGAGGTACGTATTTTGCAGGTAATATACAACCTTATAAACAACGCCATCAACTATACGGGCGAGGATAAAACCGTCACCGTAAAGCAGGAGGTAAAGGACGGAATTGTCCGCATATCCGTTATAGATACGGGAGAGGGCATTGCCGAAAAGGATTTGCCGCTTATATGGGACAGATATTACAAGGTTGACAAGGTCCACAAAAGAGCGCATATCGGAACGGGGCTCGGCCTTTCGATAGTAAAGAACATTCTTCTCCTCCACGGCTCACGCTTCGGCGTTTCAAGCGAGGTCGGCAAGGGAAGCAACTTCTGGTTTGAATTTAAGATATTATAAAACCAACACGGACGAATTTTATCTCCGTCCGTGCTTTTATTAAAGTGGCGCATATCACGGGAACCCCCAAAACTCATTCTTCGCTTCGGGGAACCCCTATCACGGGAACCCCCAAAAAGCCTCCATCATCGAGGGAGGTGGCACGGCTTGCCGTGACGGAAGGAGTTTTAGCCTCCATCATCGAGGGAGGGGGACCGCTTGCGGTGGAAGGAGTATCATTCAAAATAAAACTTACTTTTTCAAACTCCGATAAAAGTAAGACCTATTACACGGCACTCCTCCACCTGCTACGCAGGAGCCCCCTCCCAGAGGGAGCCTTTTCGGCGGGAGCAAGCCGCCCGCCCTACGAACAAAATTCACGCATGCCTCATTAACCATATAATTTTGTGGGTAGGGGCGATTCACGAATCGTCCGTTCAACAAGCGAACGTCACCTCCGCCGTGTCATCCTCGAGTGGAGCGTTAGCGAAACGAAGGTAGGGGTTCCCCGAAGGTTCTGGCGGACAAATAAAATTATACCGTTGTTCACGAGCCTACGCGAACCAATACCACCTTTTTATGCTTCCGAAAAATCGGTTTCTATGATTTTCGGGCAGGTGTCGGGAGAGTAACGCCAATAGTCTATATGGGACACCTTGTCGGTATCTACAAAGTATTCGGCGCACCGTTGCGGTGCGGTTTTTTCGTAAGAATCTATTATGACGAGCTTTATTTTCATCTTTTCGGGCATTATGCTCTTTATGTAAACCGCACAGCTCTCGCCCTCCTTTATTCCCTCTTTAAGCTCGGCAAGGCCTGCAAGATTGGGGGCAAGCTCAACGAATATGCCGTAGCTCTCTATGCTCCGTACCGTTCCCGAAACGGTCTGCCCTGCCGTGTATTTCGACGCATTTTCCTCCCACGTGCCGAAAAGTTCCTTGGTGGAAACGTATATTCTGCCGCTTTCTCTGTCTATGCTCTTTACTATTACCTTTATTTCTTCCCTTGGCAAAAATCTGTCCGACGGATGAGATATTCTCGATACCGATATCGAATCGACGGACAAAAGCGATATTATTCCGCAACCTATATCTACAAAAGCGCCAAACGGCTCAAAATGCGTTATCCTCGCGGGAATTA
>CAMGRB010000081.1 GCA_946061315.1 uncultured Clostridia bacterium
GTCCGTGATTGGATTCGAACCAACGGCGTTTCGCTTAGGAGGCGAACCCTCTATCCTGCTGAGGTACACGGACATATTCAGGCTTGAAAGCGGGCAAAGGGACCCGCTTTCAGGCACGGTTATCATTCTATCACATTTTTTTCGTCTTTTCAATAAGAAATATAAAATTATTCGATATTTCTGAAAAGATACCTGTGCTCCTCGCTCTGTTGCTTTAAGGAGAAGGTTTCGTGAACAAGCGGAACGTAAGTATTTCCGGCAATTAAGAAATGCTCTATAAGCTTTATATCGAACATATCGAACATCGACATCATCGAGGCGGTCGTGTCGATATCGTCCATAGACGGAATAGCAACGCCGTTCGGGTGGTTGTGCGCCATAACGAGCATTGAGGCGTTGTATTTTACTATCTGGTCGAGTATTTTTCTCGGAGATACCTGCGAGGAGTTGACGCTCCCCTCGTGTATTCTTACCGTCGCTATTATTTCAAATCTGTTGTTGAGAAGTACGGCATAGACGACCTCGTTTATCTCACCGATATATTTATCCACAAGATATCTGCCAAGCTTGTCCGCCGTGTCGAATATCTTATCGTCGGAATACTTGTCAACGGAGTAAGCTCTGCAAAGTTGGGGTATCATTTTAATCAAGGTAGCGGTATTTTCGCTTATTCCGTCTATTTTTATAAGCTCGGAATAGTCCGCATCAAAAACGCCTTTAAGCGTGCCGAAGTGGGCAAGCAGCTCGTGCGCTATATCGTTCGTATCTTTTCTCGGTATCGAGTAAAAGAGAAGCAGTTCGAGAACGTTATGCGGCTCGAAAGCGGAAAGACCCTCGGTGAGAAATCTTTTCTTCAGGCGTTGTCTGTGCCCCTCGTGAGATATATCATTCTTCATATTATTTTTTTACAACATCCTCTTTGTTTGATTGAGCGACGATATAATGAGGCCGCTTTTTCGTTTCGGTATAGATCTTGGCAACGTACTGTCCTATAATCCCGAGGCTGAAAAGCTGAATACCGCCGATAAACAGTATAATACATATCGTTGAAGGCCAACCCGCAACGGGGTCGCCGAAAATAAGCGTTCTTATAAATATTGCAACGAGCATAATAAGCGCAATAAACGTAAAGAAAATTCCACTCCACGATGCGATTTTAAGCGGAGTGCTCGAAAAGCCGACAATACCGTCAACAGAATATTTAAGCAGTCCGAAAAAGCTCCACTTCGTCTTTCCCGCAACACGCTCGACGTTTTCGTAGGGGAGCCAATAGGTCTTAAAGCCTATCCAACCGAAAATTCCTTTTGAAAAACGATTTGATTCGCACATTGATACGATAGCGTCAACCATTTCACGCTTCATAAGCCTGAAATCTCTTGCCCCGTCAACAATATCCGTGTCGGAAATTTTTCTTATTATCTTGTAAAAGAGCTTTGAGAAAAACGAGCGCACACGGGGCTCGCCCTTCCTTGAAACTCTCCTTGTCGCAACGCTGTCGTACTCGCCGCCCTCGAGAATTTTAACCATCTCTGGCAAAAGAGAAGGCGGGTCTTGCATATCGGCGTCCATAACCGCCGTATAGTCCCCCGTGGAGTTGCAAAAACCGGCGTACATAGCGGCTTCCTTACCGAAATTTCTCGAAAAGGAAATATACTTGACCCTTGCATCGTCGGCAGATAATTTTTTGAGTATTTCGAGAGTGCGGTCCTTTGAGCCGTCGTCGATAAAAAGCGCCTCGAACTCATAGTCGCTCATAGACGTCATAACGCGGCATAGCTCCTCATACAATGGCAAAAGAGCCTCCTCCTCGTTATAACACGGTATAATAAGAGAGATCTTCATAATAATCTCCTTTGAAAGATATATGTAATAATTTTAACACACCCCCATAAAACTGTCAATATTTTTCCGTAAATAATTGTATAATTATTCCTTGCAGAGTAAAAAAATATTGACATTTTATTCTGTATGTGATAAAGTATATTTGTACCCCAAACGTAGGGGAATAACGAACTGTTGCGGAGGAACTTATATGTTTTGCAGATATTGCGGTTCAAAATTGGAGGATGGCGATTTATTTTGCCAGAATTGCGGAAGTCCCACGTCGGAGAAGAAGCCGGACGCGAACGGGGAGGCAACAAAGCCCGAAAAAGACCCTCTTGTAAACGATAACGCACAAGGCGGCGAAAATAAAGAGAACACAACGTCAAATCAACAGACAAGTCAGACGGCTCAAAGTGCACCGAATCCGCAGGCAAAGTCAAAATTGGCGGCAGGACTGCTCGGAATACTTTTAGGTTGTTTCGGAGTACATAATTTTTATCTCGGATATACGGGCAGAGCAGTAGTTCAGTTGCTCCTTACTCTTTTGACGTGCGGCATAGGCGTTGTTCCCATGCAAATATGGGCGCTTATCGAGGGTATTTTCTATCTTACGGGCAAGACAGGATATACGACCGACGCAAGGGGAATACCTCTTACAGATTAACAAAAAAGCGGCGCTTTTGCGCCGCTTTCGTTTATAAAAGACCGTATTTTTTTGCCATACCGTTAAGATAAGAGAGTGATTTTTCGAGCTTTGGAATATCCGTTTCGTAAGGGGTCATAACGGGGGATTCAAGCGTAAAGGTGCCGTCATAGCCGTTTTTTGCAAGGTGAGAAAAGATATAATCAAAGTCTATTTTTCCCTCGCCCGGGTGCAATATCGGGCGTATTTTGGAAAAATCACGCGGGGCGGCGCCGTAATCGCTTATATGCATATGATTTATATGCTCCCATATCGGCTCGTCAAGGATTTTTTCCGTTTCGTCGTGAAATGCGCCGAATCTTGTGTCGAAAATAAACGAAAGGCGCGGCAGATACTTATAAAGCTTGCGCCAATTTTCAAGTCCCGAAGCATTCGTGCAAGGGATATTTTCTATCATAAGGCGTATTTTTGCGTCGTCCGTTATTTCAAGGACCTTCGGTATAAGTGAGATATTGTATTCTATTGCCGAGTCGCTTTTCGGCGCTCCCCAGAGATGAAAAACCATTCGTGTACAGCCAAGCTCCGATGCCGCTTCGCAGTTCCTTTTAAGGAGCGTTAAGGCTTGTTCGGTAATTTTGTCGTCGCGCTCGGAGAACATAATTCCGATATCCTTGTCGCAATGCAAAACGTCAAAGGGCACGCCCGTATTTTTTACCTCTTTGCATACGTTTTTAAGATTGTCGTAATACGCGCTTAAAACTATAAACTCGCCGCCCGATATAAGCCCCTTTTCAAAAAGGGCGGGGAAGTTTTTTGAAATCAAGGAATAGTTAAATCCGTTGATTCTGCCTACCATAGTGCCGGTCGAGCAAAATACGCCTCTCATAAGATCACCTCGAAAAAAGTTTAGCACATATCTCACCTCAAATCAATAAACAAAATAAAAATAAGCAAAAATACTTTTCAAAAAGATTTATTTGTGCTATTATATAGTAAGAAACGCCGACTTTTAAGGAGATAAGATGGAATACACGGATATAAGCCTTATGTACCCGACGCAAGAAGCACTTATGAAAAACGCGCGGGGCGAGGACAAAGCTAAAATATCAAACGAAGTGCTTGACGAGCTCGGTCTTAACTCGATAATAGACTTGAAAAACAGCCGTCTTTGTGACTTTTTCACTCTCGACCCGGAGGTAATAGCCTACCGCCAGAGAGTTTTTGCCGATACGGTTGAAAACCCCGAGCTTTGCGAGCTTCTTGTAAAATTAAACCCGATACTCTCCGATATTGCCGAGATAAGACGGCTCTCCTCGGACGATACGCAAAACGAGGGCTATCTTTACAGTATAACCGAGGTAGAGCTTTATATCTCTTGTATGGAGCTTCTTGCAAAGGGGCTTTATCCCATGAGGGACAAGCTTAAAAGCGAGGCGTTTGTAGCCCTTGCAAACAGGGTAAAGGAGCTTACCGAGAGCGACTACTATATAGACCTTAATAAGCGCTTAAAAGAGCTCACCTCGCGCGTAAGAGAGGTAAAGAGCGTCACCATAGGCGTAAATCTCGATTCACGTCTGCGCCCCGAGAGCGCAGGGGTTTTGAGCGTCAATAACGAATATTTCAAATCGGGAGAGCTTATACAAAAGATCCTTCGCCTCGATTTCAAAAATGACGAATATACCTGTATTGCCTCGCTTATACCCTTTACCAAAAATCAATCGGAAAACGAGCAGAGCGCACTTTCGTATGCGTTCAGTAACGCTCTTAATAAGGTGTTCAAGTCCTCGATGCACTCGTGGAAAAAGGTAGTGCAGTCTTACGTTCTCGAAAACGCGGATTTCTTAATAAAGCTTATGCCCGAGATAGAATTTGTCGTCAAGGGAACGGAGCTTATAAACAAACTGAAAAAATCGGGCAATCCGATCTGTTATCCCACCATATACCCGATGGAAGAAAAACGCTTCTCGGTAAAAGGAATATACAATCCCGTAATTGCCTCGGAAATAAGCGAAAAAATGGTCGAAAACGATTTTGAATTTGACGAAAACGGAACTTTTTACGTTCTTACAGGCCCAAACAGAGGCGGAAAATCCGTTATAACCTGCGCGGTCGGTCTTACTTTTGCGCTTGCCGGGCTCGGCCTTTGCGTGCCTTGCGTAAGTGCCGAGATAAGCCCTGCCGACGGCATATTCGTCCATTTTCCGACGGGTGCGGAGGATACGGTAGATAAGGGCAGGCTCGGCGAGGAGTGCGCCCGCCTTGACGCCATATTCGACGAGGTGACAGAGTATAGCCTTGTCCTGCTTGACGAATCTCTATCGTCAACGGGCTCTTTTGAGGGCGCGTATATTGCCGCCGAGGTGCTCTCGGGCTTTTCAATGTGTAAGTGCAGAGGAATTTTCTCAACCCACCTGCACGAGCTTTCCTCTATGATAGACGGCATAAACGAAAGATGCGTAAAAGACGGCGGAGCCAAAATAGATACTCTCGTTGCGGGAATGGAAGGCGGGGAGAGGAGCTTCAAGATACTCAGGGCAAAGCCGGACGGCAAGAGCTACGCCCGCGATATTGCGAGAAAATACGGCATTTCTCTTGAGAATATCCTTGAAAAAATAAGCAAAAAATAATTCTGAATTTTTTGAAATTTGCTATTGCATTTTGAAAAATACTGTGTTATAATATCAATCGTGTATTTTGGTAGTGTTCATTTCTACTTCAATGGAGGTGTTAATAATGGCTAAATGTTCTGTATGCGGAAAGGGAGTTACTTTCGGGCACAACGTGTCGCACTCCAACCGTAAAACCAACAGAGTTTGGAAACCGAACGTAAGAAAAGTAAAGGCAGTAGTCGACGGTTCTCCCAAGACGATAAACGTATGCTCCCGTTGCCTTCGTTCAGGCAAGGTTACGCGTGCCGTCTGAGCTTAATTGAAATCAAAAGACCGCTTGCGGTCTTTTTTTCATAGAAAGGGGAGAACAATGAAAGCAGTATTAAGTAAGCTTATAAGTGAAAAATTCAATAAAGTAACGGGAATTGAAGTTTTGCCGCTTGAGGCTTTTTGCGACCTTGATGCTCCCGTGTCCTCCCACGCGGATATGCTCATTTGCTTAATTGAAAAAACCGTATTTTGCTATGAGAAATACTGCCTTGAAAACTCCCTCGTTTTCGATAAAATATCAAGCCTCGGATATAATATTGTAAAGGTGAAAAAGCCTTGCGCAAAAGAGTATCCCCATGATATTGCACTAAACGTTCTGGTTATGGGCAAAACTCTTTTTTGCAATATAAAAAATACCGCTGAGGAGATAATAAATTTTGCAAAATCAAACGGATATAAAATTGTAAACGTAAAGCAGGGATATTCCGCTTGCAGCACTCTGGCACTTGACGAGCGCCATGCAATAAGCGCAGACCCGTCAATTATAAACGCATTAAAGAGAGAAGGCAAAAAAGTGCTTGAAATCTCGCCCGATGGAATTTTACTTGACGGTTACGGTTGCGGCTTTATAGGCGGTGCAAGCGGAATTTCGGGCAAAAAAGTTTATTTTTTCGGCGATTATAATTCTCATCCGAGCCACGCCGAAATTGATGCGTTTCTTAACAAAAACGGATTTGAGCCGATAGAAATACCCTATAAAAAATTGTGCGATTTTGGCGGAATTAAATTTTTATGATATGTATTTTTCATTCTTAAAGCGATAATAATAATTTCAAACGGAGCAATTCGTTTGGAAAGGATGAAAAAGTCGTGAAAAACAATAATCAGCAGAACCAGAATCAGCAAAATCAAAACCAACAGAACCAAAACCAGAACAGACAGAATCAGCAGAATCAGCAAAATCAGAACCAGAACCGTCAGAAACAGCAAAACCAGAGCCAGAACAGAAAAGAGCAGAACCAACAGGACTGACAAAGAAAAGACCTCGGTTTTGACAAATTACGAAGATTTAAGAAAACCCACTGCAAGACGGTGGGTTTTTTCTGTCAAAAAATATTGTAAAAGTACTTGTAAAAGTAACAAATG
>CAMGRB010000082.1 GCA_946061315.1 uncultured Clostridia bacterium
ATATAATTCAACAAGGGCTTTATTTGTGCTTTTTTTAAGTAATTCCGTACGCTCTTCAACGAGCTTATTGCATACAATATTTTTTTCATTGAGTTTTTCGCTCAATTTTATAAGCATAAGAAAAGCTTGATGAACTTTTTCTGAAATTTTCAGAGATTCTTCATCATTATTTATTCTGATAGACGTTTCGGCACGCTTTTTTATTTCTAAAAGCTGATTATATGTTGTCTTAACGTAAAAAGTATCATTGTTTATTTCTTCTTGAAGATAACTTATTTTGCTTTGAATATCGTTGTAAGCAGCTTTATCTACACCGATAATTTCAACGTTTTCAAGCTCTGATTTTAACTTGTATAATTCTTGCTCGGCTTCTTTAATTTCGGACCGTAATTGTTCGGTTGTTTTATTTGTCGTCATAGCTTTCTCCGACTGCATTAGAAATTAAATTTTAATTGTTCGCTTTTCCCGAATGATTGATACAATTCCTTAAAACTTTCTTTTGATGACATATAGTAATCAACCTTGTTGTTGCGCAACATATATCCGTATATAGCACAAGCGCGCGCCTGACAGTTATACGATTTCTTTTCGTTGAACTCAATATCCGTAAATATATCGTAGTCGGCAATAGCGCTTATATCCTCTTTAATTTGCAAAAGGGCTAAAATATAGATATAATCATAAAACATACTCCGTGGCAAAATATCAAAATTCTCGTTTTTATATTTGAATCCAATCAAAGGCAAATCAACGTTTTCACGTATGTATTGCTTTGCCGCCTTAGGGCTTTCATTTATAAGGTATGAAAATTGCACGCCGCCTTCAAAAATCTTTGACGATTGGAATATACACTCAATCGGATACCCATCAAGCCTTAGATTGAAAGCGCTTAATTTTACTCCAAGCGACAATGGAGATTTGGTTGAAATTTCTATGATTTTTGCCTCTGGATATAAATTTTTAATTGAGCGGTGAAAAGATAAAACATTCTTCTGTTTCTGCGAGAAGGAAAGTCCTTTTACATAATCAAACTTGACTATTATTTCTTCAAAAGCGGACTTTTGCCCTACGGCAAAGCACATTTTATTCGCCATAGAAAAAATCTCCTTCTAAATCCCAATAAAACATAATATATTTGGTTGGCACGCATTTATGCCATAGTATTTCCGCTTGCAAATCGGTGGTTTCATAAGAATTTCTTCTGTTAATTACACGGTTAAAACTTCGTTCTTTTGATTTAATATCCACCGTTTCTTTGAACATATCTGTCAAAGCGTTATAGTCATTACCTTTAATTACTTCTGCATTTGCAGCGTTGGTATTACAATAGTAGCGTTCGGTAGAAATCTCCTCATACAAAATTGAGGCATCAATTACAACCGCAATACCGTGCTTAATAGACTCTGTGCCATGCCGAAAATCAGAGTAAACGTAGTCGTTCATACGAGAAACAGATAAAGATATATAATCTGTCTGCCTGTCCTGCCTGCATTTATCGTTGGCATTAAAAGTTAAGTTCCGCGTTTTCATTTCATCGACCGATAAAATCCCGAACTTTTTTATGCCGGGAATATTAGAAGAATCTGTGAAGTGAATAAGGTATTTAATTCGGCGCTCGTCAAGGAAATTTTTTATTTCAAGCTGCTCATCGGATAATGTTGCCGATTCTGTACTATTTGAAAAAGTTTTGCCACCTAGTTTTACTGTCAATCTTTCTATGATACTGTCAATTTTCGAGTCGTTGCCCATTTTCTTCACCATAAAATAATATTTTTTATAACAATTTTTTCATTTTGTATTATACCATAAATGCCTTTTTAAGTCAATGAAGATTTTATGCAACAGTTATAAAATCATGAGAATAAGTCTGTAAAAACAGAAAGCAACCGGAAGCATAGCGTCCCCGGTTACTTATGAATTATTTTATAAGCGATTCGGCAATCTGGATGGCGTTTGTGGCGGCGCCTTTGCGCACCTGATCTCCACAGCACCAGAGGGTGATGCCGTTTTCGTTTATGAGGTCACGGCGTATTCTGCCGACGTAAACGAGGTCCTGGTCCGAGGTTACAAGCGGCATAGGATAAACGTTTTTCTCGGTGTCGTCGTAAAGGCGGCAACCTTCATCGTTCGCAATAGCCTTTTTAACCTCGTCAATTTCGAGCTTTTTCTCCGTCACTACCGTTACCGATATGGAGTGAGAACGCACAACGGGAACACGAACGCAGGTGCAATTTACTTTAAGATCGGGCAGGTGCATTATTTTTCTGCCCTCGTTTTGCATCTTCATCTCCTCGGTCGTGTAGCCGTTTTCGAGGAAAGAGCCTATGTGGGGAATAACGTTTTCGGCAATCTGGTACTGAAATACCTCCGCCTTTATCTCCCCTCCGTTTATAATGGCTTTCGTCTGCTCCATAAGCTCAACGGGACCGCCCGCGCCCGCACCGCTTGTCGCCTGATAGGTCGAGGCTACCATCGCCTTGATCTTCGAGAGCTTGTTTATTGCGTTTACCGCAACCAGCGTTATTATCGTAGAGCAGTTCGGGTTTGATATGATACCGTTGTTTTTCTTTGCGTCCTCGGGGTTTATTTCGGGCACTACCAAAGGAACGTTTTCGTCCATACGGAACGCGCTCGAATTGTCTATAAACACCGCGCCCGCCTTAACTATGTTCGGGGCAAATTTCTTTGCAACCGCATTTGCGGAGGCACCGAGCACAAAGTCAAGACCTTCAAAAGCACCAAAGTCTGCAAGGGCTACCGCAATTTCTTTTCCGCCAAAAGCAATTTTTTTGCCAACGCTGCGCTCGCTCGCAAGCAGTCTTAACTCTCCGACGGGAAATTTCCTCTCCTCGAGCACCTTTATCATCTCGCGCCCGACGGCACCCGTTGCGCCGAGAATACCTATATTGTATTTTTTCATTTTTCTACCTCGCTTAAATTGTAGAGAACTCTTATCGCTTTCTTGAAGTCCTTGTCGTCTACACCTATTATTATATTTATCTCGTCGGCGCCCTGTTCTATCATTCTTATGTTGATATTGTTTTCACCGAGGGCGGTGAATATCTTGCCCGCAATACCGATATTAAAAGCAAGCTTTCTGCCGACTATGGCGATAAGGCTTATCTCGTTCGTTATTTTTATATTGTCGGGCTTTAATTCTTCGGTTATGCGCGAAATTATATCGTGCATACATTTCTCAACGAGCTGCGAGGAAACAACTACCGAAAAACTGTCTATACTGCTCGGTATATGCTCGATAGCCACACCGAAATTCTCGAATATTTCAAGCGTTTTTCTTATATATCCCGGCTCATCGTTCATTCTGCTCTTGGCAATGGTGAAAATGGAGTAGTTTTTCTTGCCCGAAATACCGGTTATAAAGTGGGTCTGCTTTTCGGACTCGTCCTCGTCGAAGCTCTCCATAATAAGAGTGCCTCGCGCGTTCATATCGTTGGTGTTCTTTATATAAAGAGGAATGTTTTTCTGCCTTACGGGGAACACCGTTTCCTCATGGAGAACCTCCGCGCCCATATAAGAAAGCTCGCGTAGCTCCGCAAACGTTACGTTCTCAATAGGACGGGGATTTTCGACAATTCTCGGGTCGGCAGTCATAATTCCCGACACGTCCGTCCAGTTTTCATACGTATCCGCATTGACAGCCGCCGCGGCAATGGCACCCGTTATGTCGGAGCCGCCCCTTGAAAATACCTTTATGCTCCCGTCGGGCATAGCGCCGTAAAAGCCGGGGAGCACAATTTTAGGCGTCACCTCGTATATCCTTGCAAGATTTTCGTAGGACTTTTCAAAATTGACCTTTCCGTTATAATTGAATACAAGCCAGCTTGCGCTGTCGACAAACGTGTAGCCGAGATACTCCGCCATAAGCTTGGCGTTTAAGTATTCGCCCCTTGACACTATATAGTCAACGCTCGTTTTCTTGCCGAACTGACTTTTTATATCCTCAAGCTCCGCATCGATATCCTGCTTCAATTTGCAATGATGGCATATCTCGCGGTATCTTTCGCCTATCTTGTCGAATATGTCGTCAAACGAGGCGTTGTACTTTATGTGCGCCTGACAGATATACAAAAGGTCCGTCACCTTGTTGTCGCCCGAAAATCTCTTTCCGGGTGCGGACACAACGACAATAGACCTTGACGGGTCTGCATTTACTATTTTTTTAACCTTCTCAAAGGATTCTCCCGAGGCAAGAGAAGACCCTCCGAACTTTACTACCTTTAACATTTCCAACTCCAATTATCGTTTTTATTCTATTCCCGCAAAGAAGGAATCCGGTGACTCCTTTAATATTTCCTTTGCCAAAGCGTGTATGGACGAAACGTCCGTTTCTTTCGTTATTATATATCTTGTGTCGCCGTCTTTTTCTTCCGCCCTGAAAATATCCGAGGCAAGAGAAGACGAGGTCCTTATATAATACTTTCTTTTGAGTGCCGAATTGTCGGTTTTTACGTCCTTTGGCTCATATACAAGAGGGGAAGCACCGTTTATCACGTCTATTACGTCCTGTGCCACGGCGTTGCCCGTCGGATATTTGCCCGCGCCCTGACCGTAAAACGACAGTCTGCCAACGCTCTCTCCAAAGAGCGAGATCATATTGAAATTCTTGTTGACGTTAGCTTCAAGCGCGCCTTTTTCTATAATTGTCGGCTCAACGAATACAGACACAGAGTTGTCCGTTTTTACTCCGTAGCCGAGATAGCGCACCGTTTTACCGAGTTTTTTCGTTATATAGTCAATATCGCATTTTTTGATATTTCTCATTCCGAAAACGGAAACGTCACTCTCTTTTATAACCGTATCAAAGGCTATTGAGGAGGAAATTGCGGTTTTCCTTGCGGTGTCAAGCCCGTCAATATCGGCAGAGGGGTTAGCCTCCGCATAGCCGAGCGACTGCGCCTCCTTTAATACCTCGTCAAAATCGCGCCCGTCACTTATCATGGCGTCGAGGATAAAGTTCGTCGTGCCGTTCATAATGCCGCATATTTTGTATATGTCGTCACACCTTACGCTTCTTTTAAGGTTATAAAGCCACGGTATTCCGCCACCCGCGCTTGACGTATAACAAAGCGAAACGCCGTTTTCCTTTGCAAGAGTGTGCAGCTCGTCATAGTAGGTGCATATAAGATGCTTGTTTGAGCTTACAAAGCTTTTGCCCGCTTTAAGCGCTTTGACGGCAAAAGTGTGCGCCGGCTCAAGCCCGCCTATCGCCTCTGCAACAACCCCTATTTCTTTATCGTTCAGAATTTCGTCGTAATCCGAGGTCAGAACGTCGCCAAGCTCGGGGTGAGGACGAACGTCAAGAACCTTTTTTACCTTAAATCCCGCTTTTTCAAGGACTTCGTATGCGCCGGAGCCGACTACACCGAAGCCGAGAATTGCAATTTTCATAAATTTTTTACCTTTCTCGGTGTCTTTATTTCAAAAACACTTGTTTTTCTATGAAAAATAGTGTATCATATAGAAAAGAAAAAATCAAGGGGTATTTGAAAAAAATGCGGTATTTAAGCACAAGAGATGAAAAAATAAGAAAAACTCCGTCCGAGGCTATATTAAACGGCATAGCGGACGACGGCGGACTTTATATGCCCGAGGGCTTTGCCTCGGCACAGTTCCCGATGGACAGGCTTGAAAAAATGACAAGCAAGGATATCTCCGCCACCGTACTTTCGCTTCTTTTCTCGGGTGACTCGCTTTTCTCGGACGACGAGGACAAGTATATGGAGTTTTGGAAGGCCGTGTCAAGAGCGTACGACGGCAAGTTTGAAAACGGGGATTTTGCACCGCTTTCAAAGGTGGGAAAAGCCTACGTTATGGAGCTTTATCACGGACCTACGTGCGCATTCAAGGACGTTGCGCTTCAGCTTTTGCCGCAGCTTATAGTCGGGGCAAAGCGCGCAAACAACGTAGAGGACGATATAATTATTTTAACCGCAACAAGCGGAGATACGGGTAGCGCGGCTTTAAGTGGCTTTTCCGACGTCGAGGGAATTAAAATAATAGTCTTTTACCCCAAAAACGGAATAAGTGCCGTTCAGGAAAAGCAGATGGTAAGCTGCAACGGTAAAAATACCTGCGTTTGCTCCGTGCTCGGTAATTTTGACGATGCGCAAAGCGGCGTTAAAAACATATTCGCCAATATGAAGGTGCCCAAAGGTGTTCGCCTCTCAAGCGCAAACTCCATAAATATAGGAAGACTCGCACCGCAGGTGGCGTACTATTTCAAGGCTTACAGAGATCTTTTGAGAAACGGCGAGATAAAAATGGGCGACAAGGTCAACTTCGTCGTACCGACGGGCAATTTCGGCGACATTTTAGCGGGATATTTTGCAAAGCAAATGGGGCTTCACGTCGGCAAGCTCGTTTGCGCCTCAAACGAAAACAAGGTGCTTACCGACTTTTTCGAGAGCGGAGTATATAACAAAAAGAGAGCGTTCCATATAACGAAATCACCCTCTAT
>CAMGRB010000083.1 GCA_946061315.1 uncultured Clostridia bacterium
AGTCATCTTTTGTGACTCCGAACGTGTCAAGCAGTTTTTTTACCTGCGCGTTCGCTTTTGATATTATTCCTATGAAAATGTGTTCGACGGAAATATACGTGTCACTCATCTTTTCGGCTTCTTTTTCCGCCTCGGAAAGAGCCATATCGAGCGATGATGACATATATAGCTTGTCGGCAGTTGCTCCCGATACCTTCGGAAGCCTTGAAACAAGCTCGTTTGCCTTTGAGAGCATATTCTCCGTATTTTTGTTAAGGCGTTTGAGTATTTCGGGGATTAGCCCCTCCTCCTGACCGAGCAGAGCGCAGAGCACATGCTCCTGTTCGAGTGATTGGTTGCCGTTTTCTTTGGCAAGCTTTTGCGCTTGGTTAAACGCCTCTATGCTTTTTTGTGTGAAATTTTGTGCGTCCATAATATTACCTCCTTATAAAAGGATAAATCAGATAATTATATCGCAGGACGAAATATAATCCTTGTAGATATTTTCGACCTCTCTTGTCGCCACGGCGGGATTTTCAACGTTGTAGAAAAACGATTTCATCGCGCTGTCGAAAGCCTTTACGTAGTTTGCTATAAGCTCGCCGAGCTTTTCCGTCGTTATCGCCTTGTCGGTGTGCAGCTTGAGCTTTCTTATAAATTTGTCGCCGTCTATTACGTATTCACAGTCCCTCAAATATCCCGATTCTATTTTTGCCCACAATTTATAGAATTGAAGCAAATAGAGAAGCAAAGTCGAGTTTTGCGACCGCATTGATACCTTTATCTCTCCCACCTCGTTCGTCGCGCTCCTGTAAAGTTCTACGCTGTAACGGACAGACGGATTGTACTTGTAGTCAAGCGAGGAACGAAGATTCATAACGGAGAGGGAATTTCCGAGCAACGTCTGAAACGTGTCAAGCGGGGTGAGCATATTTTCAAGCCTTTCAAACACCTGCTTCATTCTTTTTTCGGGCGTCGTGTAGGAAACGTATTCCGCAAGAATCTGATTTATCATATTTGATCTGTTTGTGTTTGCTTTGTAGGCAAGGCGGTCTATCTCGTTTACCACCTCGTCCGAAAGAATAATCGAATATAAACTTTTTTTCATAATCAAAACTCCTTTCACATTTAATATGTTAGCACACTTTATATAACTTGTCAATACTTTTATATAAATTTCTTTACGAATTTTGAAAAAATATTCCCGATAAATCAAAAACCCCGCCATAGCCTTAAAGACCGTGACGGGGTCTGATATTTTAGCCAATCATAGCTCTTTGCATTTTATGAAAGAATACGGGCGCAAGTGAATTTTTCACTAACACAAAAAGCACCCGAGGGGTGCTTTTTGATTAAATATTATTCGACGGCTTTGAGCGATTCCGCCATATTGACTTTTTCTATCTGATGCTTCATAAAGCGATTGACAATGATTGCAAACAAAACCGTGCAAACAAATGCCATAAGATAACTCAAAGGACGTATCACGTTATCGAAATTTATCATATCGATTTTAACCATACTCATAACTGCCAGATGGAACAGCTTTCCGAGCGGCAAGCCGATAATACTTGCTATAACGGAGAGGATAAGGTTTTCCTTTAACACGTACTTCTCGGTTTCCCTCGGATAGAAGCCAAGCACCTGCACCGTGGCTATTTCACGTCTGCGCTCGGCAATATTTATGTTCGTCAGATTAAATATAACGACAAACGCAAGTGTGCCCGAAAATAATACGACCATCCATATTATGTAGTTAAGGCAACCGAGAGCCTCCGTGACGTTGTTTTCATAGACCTGAAGTTGCAACAAGCTTGCAATCTCGGGAATATCGGTGAGGCTTTTTGCGGTTTGCTCCGCATCGGAATCGGCTATTATGAACGAAGTGTTCGGCGTCCACTCTCCAAACAGCTCGGAGTACGTTTCGTCGGAGATTATCACGTAGTCGTAAATGTGGTTGTCAAATATGCCCGCAACCGTAACTACTCCCGTTTTCATATCCGCGCTTTTTACGGTAAAAGTGTCACCCAACGAGAGCGATAATTTTTCGGCTACCTTCGGACTGATTAGCGCCTCGTTTGCACCGGGCAGAGAAAGCGTTTTATCGTCGTTTTTGAAATTCCAGAAGTCAGATATGGGCGTGCCGTCTTTGTAGCTTATAACGTTGACCGACGGCATCGAAGTATCGGTATGAAGATCTGCCGTGTCTTTTCTTACGTTTATATATTTGCCTATTTTGTCGGAAGCATCGAGCTTTTCCGTTATCGCCTGACCGTCGTCCTCGTCAAAGCCGATTTCTATATCGTATATCTGAATGTTTCTGTATTGATTTTCGCCGACCTTTGTCATAGAATCACGCACGCCGAACGCCGTGACTACAAGTCCTGCGCAACAGCTTATACCGACAAGCATCATAAAGAATCTTTGCTTGTAGCGGAACATATTGCGCACCGTTATTTTCTGAAGGAATGAAAGTTTTGACCATATCGGCTTTATTTTTTCTAAAAATACGCGTTTTCCCGCCTTGCCGGCTTTCGGACGGATAAGCGTTGCGGGAACGCTTGAAAGTTCTTTGCGGCAGGAGATATAAGTGCTTCCGAGAATACTTATCATAGAAATTGCAAGTGTTATAATTGCAAGCTTTCCGCTGAAAAGATATGAAATAGGTGCAAAATCGTAAAGCTCATTGTATGCAAGCCAGAATACCTTCGGCAAAGCCCACGTGCAACCAAAGAAGCCGAGCGCCCAACCGATAAGGGTAGCAATACCCGCATAGAGCAGATATTTTGCTAAAACTGCGCCGTTTCCGTATCCCATAGCTTTCAAAACGCCGATTTGCGTGCGCTCCTCGTCGACCATTCTCGTCATCGTGGTAATGCAGACGAGAATTGAAATGGCGATAAAGAAGATAGGGAATATATTTGCCACGGAGCCGATAATGCTCGTGTCGTTCTGAAAGCTTACGTATCCCGAGTTTTCATCGCGCGTAAGAACGTACGTTGACGGCTCCTCTATTCCGAGCGCGGCGATAATCTCCGGTGTAAGACCCGAAATCATATCGTCATAGCGTTCTTTTGCCTGCTTTTCGCACAGCGCCGTAACCTCGGATTTGTACGCTTTTATAAGTTCATCGTACTTGTCGCTGTAAATCTTTTCTTTCTCGGAGAGGGATATGTTTATCTCCGTGTAAATCTCATACTCAAAGCACTCGGCGGGTATATAAAGAAAGGAAGATACCGCACCGCCGCCGATAGTAGTCGTACCCCTGTCAATTCCGATATAGAGAGGGGAATTGACAATACCCACAATGGTAAATTCCGTGGTATTAAGCCGGCTTGTAACCGATTCTTTGTTCTCCGGGGAAACCTTAAAAACTTTGCCTATATCGTCCTCGGTAAATCTTTGCGAATCGGCAAGACATTCGTTCGGAGCAGTAGGGAAGCGCCCTGCCACCAAGGAAAGCATATTCGTTTTTTGCGGTATGGCGTGGATTTTGTAAGGGCGGACGTTTTCATCGTAATTAAGAAGTGCGTCTATGCTGTACGTGCCCTCTGCCGCATCTATGCCGTCAAGCTTTTCAAATTCTTCAATATTTTCTTTTGTAAAACCGATTGTCGAGAAAAGGCGGAAGTCATAAAAATTCTGCTCGTCAAGGTATTTGTCGCCCGTGTTCAACATCGCATCGGTAGAAATTTTAAGTCCCGAAAAGAATCCGGCACTCAGAGCCACTATGAACAAAATTGCCATAAATCTTGCAAGATTTGTCCGTATCGCTCTCCCCGTCATTTTGAATATAGCAGACATCGTTATCACCACTCAATCTCGTCGATGGGCGTCACGTTTTGATTTATCTCGTTTGATATGATTTTACCGCTCTTTATGCGGATAATTCGGTCTGCCATGGGTGCTATTGCCTGGTTGTGCGTAATTATAATGACCGTGGTTTTGCGCTCCTTGCTTAAATCGTAAAGCAATTTTAAGACCGCTTTTCCCGTTACGTAGTCAAGCGCACCCGTCGGCTCGTCGCAAAGGAGTAAATTAGGATTTTTCGCAAGAGCACGCGCAATGGCAACACGTTGTTGCTCGCCGCCCGAAAGCTGAGCGGGGAAGTTGTTTTCACGCTCGGCAAGACCTACCATGGAAAGCGCCTCTTTTGCGGGTATCGGGTCCTTGCATAACTGCGCCGCAATCTCAACGTTTTCAAGCGCGGTAAGATTCGGAATTAAGTTATAGAACTGAAAAACGAAACCGACGTCATGACGGCGATATTCCACAAGCTCTTTTTTTGTAAGCTTTGATACGTCTTTTCCGTCAAATTCAATAGTTCCGCTCGTTATCGTGTCCATACCGCCGAGCATATTGAGGAGCGTCGTTTTCCCCGCACCCGAGGAGCCGAGCAAAACGCAAAATTCCCCCTTGTCAATGGTAAAACTCACGTCGGATAGTGCGTTTATCTGCGCACTCCCGCTTCCGTATATCTTTGTAACGTTATTAAACTCTATGTAATGCTCCGACATAAAAATCTCCTTTCTCAAACCGCTTGTATGTAATCGCGTTTTTCCTTTTATACGCTTTCTATTGCTTTTGGTAATTATATCGCAAATCATTGCCTATGTCAATAAAAAACGATAAACGTTCACACAAAAACCACATAACAAACTTTGTATAACACCCCTAAAAACCAAAAAGCACCCTCGGGTGCTTTTTTCAGTCATGTTCGCTTTATTGCGCCACAGATTCAAGCTTTTCTTCTATCGCTTTGAAATGCGGCATTTCACGTATTGGGTCGTAGCGGCTTTCTTGCAACTTTTTTCAAACGGTTGACAAGACTTTCGTAACGTGCATCGGAACGCAAAACTGCGGCCTCATCATTCGTTGACAGCCATTCGAGCATAGATTGCGAACGGTTGCCTTCTGCTCCCATGATCCAACCGCCGCTTGAATATCCGCGAAGAACAGGTGAGGTGTGGGGAACGTCGAAATTATACGTATCCATATGGATAGCAAAATCCGCGCCCTTTTCAATCCATTTCCAAGCTTCTTCATAGTTCTGCTTTCCAAGATAGGCGGTACACAAGAAGTGACATGCTCCTTCACTAAGCTGTGCCTGGATCTGATAATCACCGTCGGGAAAAAGCAACTCGAGAAAGGCTACTTCTGTTTTCCACAGTTTGATTCTGTCTTCAAGCGTATAAATAAACTCGCCGTTATCGTGACGTTGTCCAACTGAAATGCCAATCATTTGCGCTGTATGACAAATCAAAAATGACAAATACGTTTGAAATTCCTTAAAATCCGCATCTCCCTTCCAATGATACATCATAAAGTTTTCATAAGAAAAATTAGTTCTCGGCATTTCTTTTGCAAGCTTTAACATTTCATCTTTTTTACCTGCATATCCGTATGCCGCCCCGAGCGTGTCGATTGCCTCGTATCGTGTGATACTATCAGTACATTCCGCAAGGATTCGATTGCAAAGCTCAAAAACCTCATTGTATTCCTTGATACCTTTGCGAGAATATTCGCATACCAGCGAATCGGCAAGGTTGTTCATAATCTTATAATCACGAGGAAATTTTTTGTTCGCTTCACGAAGAAGCGCAGTACGCTCTGAAAATTTCCCTCGATTACCCAAATCATTTGCTTCACTCAAATACCTTTTGATTTCTTCGTTCTTCTTTTCAATATCAATACCGAGCAGAACGTCGGAAGAAACGTCAAAGATATGGCAGAGTGCGGGGAGCTGTGAAATATCGGGAGCAGTTCTGTCGCACTCCCATTGTGAAATTGCACGCGAGGTAATTCCAAGATATTCGGCGAGTTGTTCCTGCGTGATACCTTTGTCGTGGCGCAGACGCTTGATAGTAGAGCCAATAGACATATTTTTTGTCCTCCAAAAAGTATTCAAAAGCGCTTTTGTGATTTTATTATATCAAATTTCAAAAATTATTCAACGAAGTGTTTATTGAGAATAAGTATAGCGTTGCTATGATTTTCAAAGTTATTATATCATACACTTCTCATTAAGTAAATAAAACGAGTGAAATATCTCGCTGTCGCTCGATGTGAAATAATGACACCCGGACATTGTGAAATATTGCTCCTCCGTCGCAATGTGAAATGAAATTTGCCCACATTCGCGCCAGCGAATATTTCACATTTGCAAAGCAAATATTTCACAGCGAAGCTATTTCACTTGCCCGAAGGGCAAATTTCGTTGAAAAAAGCACTTGCGTAAAACGCAAGTGCTTTTTTCTGGAGGCGCCGCCCGGAATCGGACCGGGGAATAAAAGTTTTGCAGACTTCTGCCTTACCGCTTGGCTACGGCGCCGTAATAATAATATATGAAGATTTTCTTTTTTTGATAAAAGCAACATCCGTTTGAGGATGTTGCTTTTGGAGCGGATTACGGGGCTCGAACCCGCCACCTCAACCTTGGCAAGGTTGCGCTCTACCAAATGAGCTAAATCCGCA
>CAMGRB010000084.1 GCA_946061315.1 uncultured Clostridia bacterium
TCGTCATACTGCACACCTACCGTTATGTAAGAAGCCATTTTGCCCGCAACCAGAGGATCCTCGGAGAAATACTCGAAGTTTCTGCCGTTCAAGGGGTTTCTCTGGATATTTATTCCGGGAGCGAGCCAACCCTCGATATCTGCATATTCAAGGTCGGAGAGCACGCACGCACCGAAGCGCCTTGCCGCGTCAAGATCCCATGAGTTTGCAAAGCAAGTGCCCGACGGATAAGCGACTACGTTATGAGCAATTTTCGTGTCCTCTGACTCGGGAGTTCCGAATACCGAAAGGCGAATACCGGAGGGACCGTCCGCACAGGCGTTTACGGGGATTTTGTACTTCTCGCTCTCCCACATTTCACCTGCCGCACCGTGTACCTTTGACGACATGCTTCCGACGTTTGCGTTGGCGTCGGCACCCGTGTATATTACTCCGTTAAGGAAAGATGCTATTTCTTCATCGCTGAACTGCGCCGCAACGTCCTCTGCGGTAGCCTTGCCGTTTATTACGTCCTCAAGAGTATATATTTCCGTTTCGGATTTTCTTTTAAGTTCGTTTACGGGAGTATTTTCGGCAACTGCATAAATTACTTTTTCAACCGATTTACAATCGAAATCAAATACGGGAGCGTTTGAAATTTCCTCTTTTTCGCCGTTATAAGAATAAGGCTTTGCGTTCTTGTTGCTCAAAAGGTTTAACTCTGCGTTGCACTTCATTCTGTTCGTAGCAACGGCACAGCATACGTCCTCCGCTATCCTTATTATACAAGCAACGTGAGTATTTCTTGACGAATTGCCCACTCTTACGATATAATCGCCGCTTTCAAGAACATAGGAAGCACTCTGCTCATCGTAAGACGCCATATCGGTAATATCGAAAGAAAGCGTCAGTTCACAGGACGCACCCGGTTTTAGTAAATCCGTCTTTCCGTATGCGCAAAGCTCCTGATATGCTTTTTCAAGCTTTTTCTGCGGAGCCGACAGATAGCACTGTACTACCTCTTTACCGTCGTATTTATCGCCCGTATTGGTAACCTTGACGGTTATATCGACAATCTGCCCGTCAACCTTTATATCGGTGACTTTGCTCTCAAACTCGGTATAAGAAAGTCCGAAGCCGAAGGGATATCTCGGCTCTTTGCCGAAGGTATCAAAATAACGATAGCCTACGTATATTCCCTCGTTATAAGGCACCTCAAGCGTCCTTATTCCTTCCTTTGTGGGATAGTCCTCGTATTTGTATCCCCAGGTAGCCGCAAGCTTACCGCTCGGCGTTACCTTGCCGCTTATAACGTCTGCTACTGCGTTTCCGAACTGCTCTCCGCAAAGGGAAACGTAAAGTATTGCGTCAACCTTGCATCCGTCAACGGCTCTTATGTCCATAACGCCGTATGTGTTGAGAAGGAGCACGGTTTTTTCAAAAGATGCAGACACTCTCTTTATAAGGGAAACCTCGTCGGAATGAAGCCTGAAAAAGCCCTCCTCATCCCTTAAGTCCTCCGCTTCTCCGCTACAACGCCCGATTGTTATTATAGCGGTCTTTGTGTCCTTTGCGGCTTTTTCAATATCGCCGTCTTCAAGTGCTATCTCACCGTATCTGAAGGTCCATTTTGCCCAGTCACGATTTGTAAGCTTGTATTCGTCTGCGTGCTCGCTTACCCATTTTTCCGATATTTCGTCAAGGTCACGGCTTAACGTATAGCCCTCATTTTTGAGAGCCTCATTTAACTGCACCGTATTCTGTGCAAGCATATCGCCCGAGCCCCAACCCATACGGGTACACTTATACGACGCTATGCCGAAAAGCGCTACCTTTTTGTCTGTTACCGGCAAAGCTCCGCCGTCGTTTTTGAGCAGTACCGCACCGTTTGCTGCTGCCTGCCTTGCAAATTTGAGTTTTTCTTCTCTTAACATAATTTATCTCCTAATTTTTTATTTCTTGTTTTCTGAATACGCCGAACGTAATTGCCAATATAACGCCTATGAACAAGGCATACATCGCAAATCCGCCGAAAATACTGTAGTCCATTGCCGTTTCGTAATTTTGCAGATAGCTCGGCATAAGAAGGTTCATACTGCCCGAGGCATATGCGTAATACTCTGCCGCATTTGATGAGAAAATTTCCATATAGTAATACGGGAACAGGGTAAATTTCAAAAAATCGGGCTTAAAAAGCATCATAACCGACTGTGCTATGCCCATGAACATATTCGCTGCAATTCCGAGCAATATACCGAGCGCGCCTTTTTTCGTAAGTGCTACGAGCATAAATGCAAGGGACGTTATAAAAATTATTCTTATCTGTGAAAGCAATACCGTGCCAAGGAAGGATATAAGGGCGTTTACCTTTACCACTTTTCCGCCGGAATAGTATAGGTCCGGCTTGAATATATCCCCTATGCCGTTTAAGGAAATTGTCATAAGGAACGATACGATAAGTGACGATATGACAAGCCCGACGGCTATTAACATAACGGTTGCATACTTTGAGAGAAGTATTTTCGTTCTGCTGTGCGGGCGTATAAAGAGGAGCCTTGAAGCGCCCGACGAATACTCGTTCGAGATAATAAGGGACGCGAGCAGAATGAGGAATATAAGTATCACGTTTATATTCGACATAACTGCCGAGCGGAACATACTCTTTGAAGAAACAGACATACAGGCTTCAAGCGGAATACCGTTCTTTACCGAATAAAGAAGCACCTCGGCGGTTTCCATAAGGTCGGAGCGGTACTTTGTCTTCTCGTCGACGTACTTGGAGTAACTGTCTTTTACCGACAAATGTTCGGTCGCTTTTTCATACTCTTTTTCAGTCATTATCTGTGCGCCCGATATGTTTGAAACAGTTCCTTGCATATTTGAAACGACGGTAACGTACTGCCACGAGCCGTACTCTACCCTGTTGTCAATTATGTATTGATAAGCGTCGGCAAGAAGCTGTTCGGCTTTTTTAAGATCCTTTGCGTGCTCAAGCGAGAGGCGCAATTCCTCGGTTTCGTTGTAAATCAACTGCGCTTCACAGGAGGTTATATATTCGTTGAGATACGATATATCCTCTTTCGTCTTTTCAAGGAAGCGGCGGTAAAAATCCGCAACGTCGGCGGATACGAGTGACTCAAAATATTCTTCTCTGTCCGCTTTTACCGCGTTGTATAAAACGCTGTAATTGCTTGATTCCGTTATCTCGCCGCCCGCTTTTCTCTCATCGTAATAGTAGTAAAAGTCCGATTTGCCCATATCTTCCTCGTCAAAGTCACCCGTTGAGAGAAGGAAGTACATTTTCTCGACTATACAATATTCGAGATATTCGTCAAATGCGGTGTCATACTGCCACGATGAAAAGCCGTAGCCTTTTTCGGCAAAATCTTGATAAGCTTTCATACATGCAAGATAATACTGCTTTTCAACCTCGTTTGAAGATTCCTCGGCATAGTGAGCATAATCGTCGACAACTTCGTTTATCCCGTAAACTCCGCCGTATACGACGTCGTAAACGAAAAAGTTAAGCATTTTTGAAAATATGGGGGTTACTATAAATATTCCGAGAAGTATTAAAAGAAGCACCTTGTAGGAGGTCTGGCATATTACTTTCAGAAATTCGTTTTTTATAAGTCTTGCAAACGATCTCATATAACGCTGCCTCCCGAGTTCTTTATCATTTCCATAAACGCGTCCTCAAGAGATTTTTCCTGCGGGGCAAAATATTTTATTCCCGCCCCGTGTGATGCAAGCTCGGAAATAAGCTTGTCGCAATCACCCTCATTCAGCGTTATGGCATATTCTCCGTCACCCCTTTCGGAAAACTCCACGTCAAGAGATGCGAAAACCTCTTTTGCACCCTCGCAGTCCTTTACTTTCAGGATATAAACCTCTTTTCCGTCAACCGTTGCGTGCTTTATTTCCTCCATAGTCTTTGTGCCGACGGTTTTTCCGCCGTTTATGACGCACACTTTATCGCAAAGGTTTTCAAGCTCGGAAAGAAGATGGCTTGACACAAGGACTGCGACGCCGTGATTGTGCGATAAATCAATGACTGTATCACGCAGTTCCTTTATTCCCTCGGGGTCAAGACCGTTTGTCGGCTCATCGAGCATAAGTAACTTCGGGCTATTCAGAAGCGCCTGCGCAAGCCCGAGGCGTTGCCTCATACCGAGAGAATATTTCGATATCTTTTCGTCAATTCTCCTCTCAAGATGTACCGCCTTTATAACCTCATTTACCCTTTCGATGGGAATACCGTCGTACATTCTGTAATATTGCATCAGGTTTTGTCTGCCGGTGAGATTTTTGTACATCTCGGGGTTTTCTATTATCGCACCCGTCTTCGATACGGCTTTTTGAAAATCCGTCTTTACGTTATATCCGCATATGGCAATTTCGCCGCTTGTAATATTGAGAAGTCCGAGGGCAAGCTTGATCGTCGTGGTTTTACCGGATCCGTTGGGCCCGAGAAGGCCTAAAATTTCTCCGGGATATATCTCGAACGATACGTTTGTCAGAACCTGCCTCTGCCCGAAGCATTTCGATACCGATTTTACGGACAGAACGGGGCTTTCGGCAGGTAGGCTTTGAGTCTGAACGCTTAAATTATCCATTTTCGCCTCCAAAACATTTTCTTTTATTATTTTAACATATTCTAACACCGTAGGCAATAGTTTTTGTAAAAATAATTCCTCCCGTTAAGAGAGGAATTACCGTTTTATTTTTTTGGATAACTGTCTTTAAGACCGACTATTCTGTTATAGGTGTTTTCGTACTTTGAATCCTTGCAGAAATAGCCGTTTCTTACAAACTGGAACTTGTCGCCCGCCTTTGCATCTGCAACAGACTTTTCAAGAAGCGCATTCTCTATCTTTATAAGCGAATTCGGATTAAGATAATCGTCGTAGGTCTTGTCCTCGGGAATGTCGGAAACGTTTTCTATTGTGAAAAGCTTATCGTAGAGCATAAGATTTACTTTGTCGCAGTTTTCGGAGCTTAACCAATGGATAGTTCCCTTTATTTTTCTGCCGTCCGTGGGATTGCCGTTGCCCGACTCAAGATCTGCCGTACAGTGAAGCTCAACAACTTTTCCGTTTTCGTCCTTTATTACCTCGTTGCACTTTACTATATAAGCGCCCATCAGTCTGACTTCTCCGTCGGGCTTAAGCCTGAAGAACTTGGGAGGCGGAACCTCCTCGAAATCGCTCCTGTCGATATAAATCTCTCTCGTAAAGAGCAGATCTCTCGTTCCTGCGTTTTCATCGTTCGGATTGTTTGAAACGGGGAAATACTCGCGCTTGCCCTCGTCGTAGTTGGTTATTACGACTTTTACAGGATCGGAAACGCATATTCTGCGCGGCGCGCTCATATTGAGTTCCTCGCGTATGCAATGCTCGAGAAGTTCTATATCAACGATGCTGTACGCCTTTGCAACGCCCGCACGGCTGACAAAATCAATGATTGACGAGGGGGTATAGCCTCTTCTGCGCAGTCCGCAAAGGGTAGGCATCCTCGGGTCGTCCCAGCCGTCGACAAGCCCGTGCTCCACAAGGTAGCGGAGGTATCTCTTGCTCATTACCGTATAGGTTACGTTGAGCCTTGCAAATTCTCTCTGCTTCGGCTTATGCTCAAAACCTATATTATTGACAACCCACTCGTACAAAGGACGGTGATTTTCAAATTCGAGGGAGCAAAGCGAGTGAGTTATACCCTCTATTGCGTCCTGTATGGGATGTGCAAAATCGTAAAGCGGATAAATGCACCATTTGTCGCCCTGCCTGTGATGATGCGCCCTTAAAATACGGTATATCGCAGGATCTCTCATATTTATATTGGGAGAGGACATATCTATTTTTGCGCGCAGGGTTTTCGAGCCGTCGGGAAATTCGCCGTTTTTCATTCTCTCGAAAAGGTCGAGATTTTCTTCAACGCTCCTGTTTCGGTACGGGCTTTCTCTGCCCGGCTCCGTAAGGGTACCTCTGTACTCCTTCATCTCCTCGGCACTTAAATCGCAAACGTACGCTTTGCCGTCTTTTATAAGTTTTACGGCGTACTCGTAGCATTTGTCAAAATAGTCCGAGCCGTAATATACTCCGCCGGTCGGCTCTGCGCCAAGCCACAAAAGGTCCTCATATATACTGTTTACGTACTCGGTATCTTCCTTTGAGGGATTTGTGTCGTCGTATCTCAAATTGAAAAGACCGCCGTACTTTTTCGCCGTGGAACTGTTTATCCATATAGCCTTTGCGCTTCCGATATGGAGATATCCGTTAGGCTCGGGCGGAAAACGGGTGTGTATTCTCTCCGTAAAACCGTTTGCTATATCCTCGTCAATTATATCGTGTATAAAATTTGAACTCATTTCTTCCATAAAGATACCTCTTAAAGCGATTTTATCATGTCTTTGTTACGCGAAACTACTCTGTCATAGCCGAGTATC
>CAMGRB010000085.1 GCA_946061315.1 uncultured Clostridia bacterium
GCAAAGCGAGAACTTCATTGTCCGCAGACGGACACAAATGAACGAGGTTGTGCTGCGCACAAATGATGTGGACTTACGTCCAATGATGTTGCAGAGTGCAAATGAAGTTGCCTTCGGCAAACAAAATAGATTTGCTCTATAATTTTATTAAATAAGGATTTGAACGAAGCGTTAAAAAGCCCCTCGGGGAAGGGATTTTTCATTTGTGTACGCAGAACACAACATCGTTTGACCGCAGGTCAACATCATTTCGAGCAAAGCGAGAACTTCATTGTCCGCAGACGGACACAAATGAACGAGGTTGTGCTGTGCACAAATGATGTGGACTTACGTCCAATGATGTTGCGGAGTGCAAATGAAGTTGTGACTTCGTTGCAAACGAAACCGTGCCGTTCGTTTGTACGCCGATTATTCAAACTTGCGGATACAACTTCATTTAATATTTATTTTTCCCTCCCAAAAATTTTTTTGATTTTTTTCAAAAAAGGTATTGACAATGCGATTTTGTTTTGTTAAAATAATAACAGGAATTATTACTGATAAGGTGTCAAGAGATGAGAAACACAAGGCAAAGAGAAGAAATACTTGATTTTCTTCACTCGAAAAGAGAACATTATACCGCCGTGCAAATCTATGATGCCGTTAGGCAAAAGATTCCGGACATCAGTTTGGGTACGGTTTACAGAAATCTCGGCAAGCTTGTTGAAAGCGGGGAGGTCGTAACGGTCGGAACGGAGGACAGGAGCCTTTGCTACGACGGATTTACGTTCCCGCACGATCATTTTGTCTGTACCGAGTGCAAAAAAATCTTCGATTTCGAGTTTGAGCACACGGAGCCCAAGGGTATAATATCATCGGGGTTTGAAATCGAGTACGAGCGTACCGTTTACTACGGTATATGCCCGATTTGTAAAAAGTCAAAAATTTAATTATAATACAAGGAGAAAAAGTTATGAAAAAATTTGTTTGTCCCGTTTGCGGTTACGTTTACGAAGCAGAGGAAATGCCTGCTGATTTCCAGTGCCCTGTTTGTAAGGTACCCGGCTCAAAATTCAAGGTAATGGAAGAGGGCGCAAAGCTTGCGGCAGAGCATGAATACGGCATTTATGCAAAGACCGTCAAGAACAACCCCGATATTTCCGAAGAAGACAAGAAGTACATCTTCGATCAGCTCATGGCTAACTTCAACGGTGAGTGCTCCGAGGTAGGTATGTATCTCTGCATGGCGAGAATCGCTCACAGAGAGGGATATCCCGAAATCGGTCTTTACTGGGAAAAGGCCGCATATGAAGAAGCAGAGCACGCTGCTAAATTTGCAGAGCTTCTCGGAGAGGATCTTGAGCCCAATATGAAGGCTACAACGAAAGACAACCTCGCATGGCGCGTTGACTGCGAGTTCGGCGCAACCGCAGGAAAGTTCGACCTTGCCGCATGCGCAAAGAAGAACGGACTTGACGCTATCCACGATACCGTTCACGAAATGGCTCGTGACGAGGCAAGACACGGCAAAGCCCTCGAGGGACTTCTTAACAGATATTTCAAGAAATAATCACCGAATTTCCATTTACAAAAAAGACTGTCTACCTGACAGTCTTTTTTATTATTTCTTGATTTTCAGTTCCTCGTCTTCGGTTATTCGCTTTACCATTTCCACAACTTCATCGGGGGTTTTTGCGATATAGGACGCGCCCGATTTTTTAAGAAATTCCTCGTCCCTGTATCCCCAGGAAACGCTTATCTGCTTCATGCCTGCGTTGAAGGCGGTCTTTATATCGACGTCGGAGTCGCCTATGTAAATACATTTCTGCGGTTTTACTCCCATCGTCTTTGCGGCAAGCAAAGCGGAGGCTGGGTTCGGCTTTGGCGGCAGAGAAGACTGCCCCATAACCACATTGAAAATTTTTCTGTCAAAGAGCTTGTATATTATATCTTTTACGAAATTGTCCTGCTTGTTGGAAAGGACGCCTATTTTATAGCCCATTCCCTTAAGGTCCATAAGCATACTCTCAACGCCGCCAAACGCCTGCGTTTTTTCGCAATAGCATTTTGCGTATTCCTCCTCGTAGATCCTTATGGCACTTTCAAGAATAAATTCAACGTTCTGAACGTCCCTGGGAAGCGAACGGCGTATAAGCTCTCTTGCGCCGTTATTTATAAATTTCGTAACGTCGGAGAGCGAACGGTTGGGATATCCGAGCTTTGTAAGCATGGCATTTACGGCGGTGCGTAAATCTTTTATCGTATCCGCAAGAGTACCGTCGAGGTCAAAAATAATTCCCTTTATCATTTTTTATCTCCCAAAAATCAGATTATATAGATATTAGCATAAATTCGGCGAAAAATAAACCGTTTTGATAAAAAAATCGAAAAAATTCAGATAAGCGGCACATATCGAGTAGTAATAGCCACCGATAAGCCGGTGGCTTGCTCAACCCTATAAGGGTATAATACCGGCAGAGCCGAAAGCCAGCCGAAGCTTCCGACATTTGCAAATTTGCCCGCAGTCGCAAACACGGCAACAGGCAAAGCCTTCCTCCGGGAGGAAGGTGGCACGCGAGTGCGTGACGGAAGGAGCCCGCGGGACAGTAATTTCAGAATAACTTCATTGTGACGCACTCTCCCTCAGTCGCCTGTGGCGACAGCTCCCTCCCGGAGGGAGCCTTACCGCTGCGGCGGGATTACTCATCGGAAAAATCCTCTTTGGAACTACCCGCTTTATACAAAAATATGCCGCCGCAGGTAAAATTGCGGCGGCTCCGTTAAAATTTATGCAAGTATTTCGTCTATTCTGTCAAGCTCCTCTTTTGTAAACGGCGCGGACTTAATTATCGACACGTCGTCAACAATTTGGCTCACCTTTGAGGCTCCCACAAGGACGCTCGTTATGTCTCCGTCCTTAAGGATCCACGAAAGTGCCATTTGCGCAAGCGTCTGCCCTCTTTCTTTTGCAAGCTTGTCAAGCTCTCTTGCCTTGTTTATATATTCCGGCGTAATTGCACTTTCATTAAGAAAGCGTCCGTCGGTGCGCACCCTTGAGTCCGCGGGGATACCGTTTAAGTATCTGTCGGTAAGAAGCCCCTGTGCAAGAGGAGAGAAGGTTATAAGCCCTATTCCGTTTTTTGCGGCGTATTCTTTAAGCCCGTCCTTTTCTATCCACCTGTCGAGCATAGAATATCTTACCTGATTTATAATAAACGGCGTGCCAAGCTCTCTGAAAAGCTTTACGGCTTCCTCCGTTTGCGCCTTGTTGTAGTTTGAAATACCGACGTAAAGCGCCTTGCCCTGTCTTACTATGCCGTCAAGCGCGCGCACGGTTTCCTCAATCGGAGTTTCGGGGTCGGGGCGGTGATGATAAAATATATCCACATAGTCAAGCCCCATTCTTTTAAGGCTACTGTCCAGACTTGCCACAAGATATTTCTTGCTGCCGAAATCACCGTAAGGACCCTCCCACATATAATATCCCGCCTTGGTTGATATTATAAGCTCGTCCCTGTAAACGCCGAGATCGTTTCTTAATATTCTGCCGAAGTTTTCCTCGGCGGCTCCCGCAACGGGGCCGTAATTGTTTGCAAGGTCAAAATGCGTAATGCCGAGGTCAAAGGCTTTTTTGCACATTTCCGTCATATTGTCAAACGACGCATTGGTGCCGAAATTGTGCCAGAGGCCGAGCGATACGGCGGGCAGCTTAAGACCGCTTCTACCGCATCTTTTGTAAATCATCGTGTCGTATCTGTCTTTGTTTGCAACGTAGTTCATTTTTTATCTCCTTTAAGATAATCTATAATTTCAGCCGCATTTGTGTCGGGCTTTACCTTTTCCATAACCTTTTCTATAAATCCGTTTTCGTTTATTATAAACGTAATTCTCGACACTCCAAAGCCGATTTTGCCGTAAAGCTTCTTCTCGCGCCACACTCCGTACGCTTTTATCACTTCAAGCTCGGGGTCGGAGAGGAGAATAAACGGCAAAGAATAATTGTTTGCAAACTTAACGTGCGAGGCTTCACTGTCCTTGCTCACACCTATGACGACAACGCCCATTTTTTCAAACTCGCCGTATGCTTTTGCAAACGCGCACGCCTGGCGCGTACAACCCGGGGTGTTGTCCTTCGGGTAAAAATACAAAACTACCTTCTTGCCGCAAAAATCCGAGAGAGATACCTTGTTTCCGTCCTTGTCGTTAAGAGTAAAATCAGGGGCTTTCATTCCTGCTTCCATAATAAAATTTCCTTTCTTTTTGCCATAAGAGATTTTTACGTATCTATTGTACCATAAAAGCGAGCGTTTATCAATATTTATGTTGACAAAACAGGCGGGGAAGTGTAAAATAAAGCTGTAAACCAACGAAAAGAGGATATCTTATGAAAATCAAGTTACCCGAGCGCGTGGATTTCTATTTTGACGGAGGGTGTGACACCTTTTCGTCATCGGATTTTGAGGAGCAAGACGGCAGATACGTTTTGAAAAATTCCTTTGAGAGTGTCGCTTTTTCAATAAAAAACGGTGAGCTTACCGTATTTCTTCGCTCACCCGAGCGGGCGGTGTGTCTTTTAAGGCTTGAGTTTTCCTATAAAGCGAGAGAAAACGTAAAAGTCCTCGGCGACGCGTGGGAGAGAGCTTACGCCGACCTTGCGTGGCAAAAGCCCGACCCGGAAAAGCACAACCCGTGGTATATGGCGGTATCAAACGGCTCGGATAGGAACAGAGATTTTTCGGGCAGATTTACCGAGTGCTTCGGCGTCAAGGTGCAGCCAAACGCATTTTGCTATTGGCAATACGGTGAAAAATCCGTCACCCTGTGTCTTGATGTGAGAAACGGAAAATCGGGCACGCACCTATCAGGCAGAGAGCTTGAATGTGCAACCGTCCTTTTTAGCGAATACGAAAATATTTCGGCGTACGATTCGCTCCGTGACTTCTGCGGTAAGATGTCCCCCTCTCCGAAGCGCACCGACCACGTCGTTTACGGCTCAAATAACTGGTACTACGCATACGGCAAAAGCTCGCAGGAAGAGATAATAACCGACACAGAGTGCATAAAACGCTTTTGTCAAGGCTGTGAAAACCCGCCCTATATGGTAATTGACGATGGCTGGGAGGAAAACCCCTTGGACGCGCCGTGGGATAAAGGCAACGAGCGCTTTCCCGATATGGCTTACCTTGCATCTTACATAAAAAGTAGGGGCGTGCGCCCGGGAATATGGGTAAGATACCTTTCAGACGGCGCAAATTCGGGCAAGAGAGTATTGGATTTTCCCGAGGAGTGCTATATAGACGGAGAAAACGCACTCGACCCCTCGCACCCCGCAGTTCTTGAATACGTAAAAGACGTAACGAAGAAATTAGTGGGTTGGGGATACGAGCTTATAAAGCACGACTTTTCAACGGTTGATATTTTCGGCAAGTGGGGATTTGAAATGACGGATAGCCCGAACGAGAAAAGAAGCCGCTTTTACGACAACACAAAAACAAGCGCCGAGATAGTAAAGAATTTTTACAAGGTGATAGAGAAAGCCGCCGGGGACACCGTCGTTATCGGCTGCAACTGTGTAGGTCATCTTTGCGCGGGAATACACCACCTGAACCGTACGGCTGACGACACAAGCGGGTATGAATTTTCAAGGACGGTAAAATACGGCGTCAACACTCTCGCTTTCAGGTCCGTTCAAAACGGAGCTTTCTTCGGTGCGGACGCAGACTGCGTCGGTATAACCGGAGCTATTCCGTGGGAGGAGAACGAAAAGTGGATAAGAGTCCTTTCGGAAAGCGCCACTCCGTTTTTCGTGTCTTGCAAGCCGGGCGTTCTCACCCCCGAGCAAGAGGGCATACTCTCCGAAGCGTTTCTTAAAGCATCCGTCGCCAAAGACACCTTTGCCCCTCTCGACTGGATGGAAACGCCCCTGCCCACGCATTATATAATAAACGGAAAAGAAAAAGTTTTCGATTGGAATATAGAGCCCTGATTATTCATTAAAAAACGACTCCTTGTAAGAGCCGTTTTTTATCAATATGTACGGAGCAAGAATAGTTTTTATTGACAAAAGTTCTTTCATGTGATAATATTTATTCGGGGAGTTACCAAAACGGTGGCGGTTTTCCTTCCTGTAACGGAAGGAGCATTTCTTTTCTCCTTCCGAATACTTCGGGAAGGAGTGGTGCCTATGAATTATTTTATAGCACCTTGTTTGATACAATGGTTACATATGAAGCGTTGTTCGCTTTCTGTATGCTCATCATTGCAGTTATTGCTCTTATCAAAGACAATAAGAAATAAAAAAGAAATAACCGCCTTCTCCGACCAAGTGTAAGGCGATTATTTCAAAATCATTTGGGAAGGGAAACCGTCATCGGTAACTCTCTTCACTTTCATTATAATCTTAAAAATCTTTTTTGTCAAGTATTTTGTT
>CAMGRB010000086.1 GCA_946061315.1 uncultured Clostridia bacterium
ACGTCGGTGCTTAACGTTATCGGCGTTGCGGAGCTCTACTACTACGCGGGAGTAATAAAGAAGTTCAATCTTCAGACGTTCCAGACGTATTTTATAGTATGCGTTCTCTACTTTATCCTTACCTTCTCGATCTCAAGGCTGCTCAGATACTTCGAGAAAAAGCTTGACGGCAAAGATACCTATACAATCTGCGGCTCGCAGTCTGATCCCGATGCGGAAATAAAAATAAAAGCGGAGGATAAACAATGAGCATTATAGAAGTTTCGCATCTTAAAAAATTCTTCGGTGAAAACGAGGTCCTCCACGATATTTCGTTCTCGGTAAATCAGGGCGATGTTATAAGCGTTATAGGCTCCTCGGGCTCGGGTAAGAGCACTATGCTCCGTTGTATCAATCTGCTTGAAACTCCGACCGACGGCGATATTCTCTTTCACGGCAAGAGCATACTCGAAAAAGAGGTAAAGCTCACCGAATATCGCTCAAAGGTGACGATGGTTTTCCAGAATTTCAATCTCTTTAACAATATGACGGTGCTCGGCAACTGCACGGTGGGAACAAGAAAAGTTCTCGGCCTTTCAAAAGAGGAAGCCGAGCAAAGAGCCGAAAAATATCTTTCAAAGGTCGGTATGCTTGCGTACAAAAACGCAAAGCCCTCGCAGATATCGGGCGGTCAGAAGCAACGTGTTGCAATAGCGCGTGCGCTTTGTATGGAGCCTGAGGTTATCCTCTTTGACGAGCCTACCTCGGCACTCGACCCCGAAATGGTCGGCGAGGTTCTCAACGTAATGAAAAATCTTGCCTCCGACGGTCTTACAATGATAGTGGTGACGCACGAAATGGCTTTTGCCAGGGACGTGTCGAGCAAGGTAATATTTATGGATAAAGGATATATCGAGGAGGAGGGATCTCCCGATATAATCTTCAACTCTCCCGAAAAGGAGCGTACCAAGGAATTTCTTTCAAGGTATTTTGAACAATAAAAATCACAGGGGATGTCGTATTTGTCGGCATTCTCTGTATTTTTTCTTGACAAAAAAACGTATCTGTGATAAAATAACAGTGATTTGAAGGCGGCTTGCCGTCTATCCTTTACGAAAGGCGATAAATTTATGAAATGTCCCTATTGCGGTCATCCCGAGAGCAAGGTTATAGATTCCCGTCCCGTCGAGGAAAACTCGAGCATTAGAAGAAGGCGTGAGTGCCTCGGTTGTCAGGCGAGATTTACGACCTACGAGGTAATTGAAACTTTTCAGCCGGTAGTCGTTAAAAAAGACGGCTCGCGCGAGTATTTTGACAGAAACAAGCTTCTTGTCGGAATATTGAAGGCTTGCCAGAAGCGCCCCGTTGACGCGCAACAGATAGCAAAAAAGGTCGAGGCGGATCTTCAGAACTCGCTTAAATTGGAGGTAACCTCAAAGGAGCTTGGCGAGATGGTCATGGAGGAGCTTAAAAAGACCGACGCCGTGGCATACGTGCGCTTTGCCTCCGTTTACAGAGAGTTTAAGGATATTGAAACCTTTATGAAGGAACTGCAAGGCTTTCTTCAAAAGTAAATCAAAAGGAGTTAAAAAATGAAACAGGTATTAAAATCAACGGCAGTAATCGTTCTTATCGTGATTATGTCGTGCATGGCGCTTGTGTCCTGTAACGACAAGAATGACGGAAGCGAAAAAATGCTCTATACCGAAGATACGACGCTGGGCGAGGGCAACGTACAGTTTACGTTCGTTTGCGAGCATATTGACGGCAAGAAAATCACGTTTAAGATAAATACGGACAAGGTCACGCTCTCCGAGGCGTTAAAAGACGTAGATCTCATCGAGGGTGAGGACAGTCAATACGGTCTTTACGTAAAAAAGGTAAACGGCATCACGCAGGATTATGATATAGACGGCACGTATTGGGCGCTCTACATAGACGGCAAATATGCAGATACGGGCGTTGATTCCACAACGATAGACCCCGCCAAAACGTACACCTTCAAGGCGGAAAAATAAACAAAAAAGCGACACTTATCGCAAAATAATCAAAAAGACTGCCCGTGGGCAGTCTTTTTGAAATAATTTTAATTATCTTATCCATGCTATGATGCACATAATTGCACCGACGATAAAGAGAGTGCCCGACATACCGTGGGCGAGCAGGGCAGGATTGAACATATCCGTGCGTATGCCTTCCCCCTTGGACTGTTTTTTCATATCCATAGAGCCGAGTATGTAAGCAGCGATAAACGCGACAGTGGTGACAATTCCCAAAACAATGCTGTGAGTTGCGTAATGAACAATCATCGTAACAATTCCCACTACCGTGAGTACAAGAGAAATCATTCCCATAAAGTAATCACCCCTTTTCTTTTGTGTATCCGCAAATTCTTCGGATAATCATATTGTAGCACAAAGACATACGCTATTCAAGTATATGGGGGAAAAAAGTATTTTTTTGACATAAAAAGGCGTTGTATAAATAAATCAAAGCGTTGCAAGATATTCTTCAAGGCAAAGCGAGTTTTCATACATTTTTGTCGCGTTTTCCTCTCCGACGTATCTTAAATGCCACGGCTCAAAGGATATGCCCGTTATATTCTCTTTTCCGCTTGGGTATCTTACTATAAAGCCGAAGGAGTGTGCGTTTTTCTCTATCCACTTATACTGCTCCGTTTTCGCAAAGGACACGTTTGCATAGCTTTTATTATGAAAATCGACGCAAAGACCGCTTTGGTGCTCGCTGCAACCGGGCAAAGCCGTGGTTTTCGATACCTCCCTGTACGCCTCGTCATAGTCCATTCCGCTATCCGTTCTGTTTTTTACGTAGGTATCAAAAAGGTATTTTTGATATTCAAAGCTGCGGTATCCGCTTGTCACCGTAAGATTTTCGTCATACACTCCCAAACGTTTCATCTCTTCTATCATGCTTTCAAGCGCATCTGCTGATGCTTTGCGCATCTTTTGTATCTCTCTGCCGTCTGCCCTGGTTGATTTTATATCGGTAAGGTCGGAGGGGACGTAATCCTTGTCAAGCGGATTTTCGGAGTTCACAAGAATAAGATACTCGTCCCGTGCGCCCGACGTGTTTGCAGAAAATGCCCGACAAGTGTTTGATTTTGATTTATTGAAAGATGATGAGCAGCTCTGCAAAGCAAGCATAAAAAGTGCAAAAAGCATACACTCCCACGCCAAAAGATTAAAATTTCTTCTCATAAAACCCCTCCTTGCAATTCTCTTTATAATATTTTTTGCAAAATGAGCAATTTAATGCAAGCGCCCTTTTCTTTGATAAATTGCTTTTTTCTTTTTGCTTAATTTTCTTGACAAACAAAATGCGTAGTGCTACAATATATGTGATTTTTTATATTATATAAAGATGTGAAAGGACTTTCCCGATATGAAATGGACATCACTTAACGATTTGAGAGAAAAATATCTTTCGTTTTTCGAGTCGAAGGGTCACCTTCGCTTGCCGAGCTTTTCTCTCGTGCCGAATAACGACAAATCTTTGCTTCTTATAAATTCCGGTATGGCGCCGATGAAAAAGTTTTTCACCGGCGAGGTAGTTCCGCCGAGAAGAAGGGTTACCACCTGCCAGAAGTGCATACGCACCCCCGACCTTGAAAGAGTCGGCCATACGGCGCGCCACGGTACGTTTTTTGAAATGCTCGGAAACTTCAGCTTCGGCGATTATTTCAAGGAGCAGGCTATAACCTGGGCATGGGAATTTCTTACCGAAGTGCTTGAGATACCGTCCGACCTTCTTTGGCCGTCGGTATATGAAAAGGACGACGAGGCTTACTCCATATGGGCGGACAAGATAGGCGTTCCCAAGGATCATGTCGTTCGCCTCGGAAAATCGGATAACTTCTGGGAGCACGGCTCGGGTCCTTGCGGTCCCTGCTCCGAAATTTACTTTGACAGAGGCGAAAAGTACGGTTGCGGCTCTCCTGACTGTAAGCCGGGCTGCGATTGCGACAGATATATGGAGATATGGAACAACGTATTTTCGCAGTTCAACAACGACGGAAAAGGCAATTATACCGAGCTTGTACAGAAAAATATCGACACAGGTATGGGTCTTGAGCGTCTTGCGTGCGTTATGCAGGACGTTGACAACATGTTCGAGGTTGACTCGGTAAGAAAGATACTTGACACCGCAGGCAAAATAGCGGGCAAGAAATACGGCGACGATGAAAAAGACGATATTTCCCTGCGCGTTATAACCGACCACACAAGAAGCGCGGTATTTATGATTTCCGACGGCGTCGTTCCCTCAAACGAGGGCAGAGGCTATGTTCTTCGCAGGATAATAAGGAGAGCGTGCCGTCACGGAAAACTACTCGGCATAGACCGTCCTTTCCTTGCAGAAATGTGCGACGTTGCGATAGGTGAGAGTGGCGGAGCGTACCCCGAGCTCAAAGAAAAGCAGGATTATATAAAGAAAGTCGTTTCTCTTGAGGAGGAGCGTTTTGACACCACGATAGACCAGGGTCTTTCAATGCTTGACAGTATAATAGCGTCGTCAAAGGAAAAAGGCTCGTCCGTGATAGAGGGAAAAGAGGCATTCAAGCTTTACGACACGTTCGGCTTCCCGATAGACCTCACGCGTGAGATTGCCGATGAAAACGGTCTTTCGGTAAACGACGCGGAGTTTGACGCACTTATGGCAGAGCAAAAGAGCCGCGCAAGAGCCGCAAGAGCAAATATAAGCGGTTGGAGTGACAAGGCTAAATCGTTCGGAGCACAAAAAACCGTGTTCACGGGCTACAAGTCAACCGTGGGCTGTGGCAAGGTGCTTGCAATAATCTCCGAGGACGGCGAAAATCTCCCCGAAATATCCGAGGGAGAGTGCTCCGTCATACTTGATTCCACCTCGTTCTACGGCGAGGGCGGCGGGCAGGTAGGTGACTCCGGAATACTGAAAAACGACAAAGCCGAGCTTGAGGTTTACGACACCAAAAAAGCGGACGGGGTTTACGTTCATATGTGCAACGTACTCTCGGGAAGCATAAAAATCGGCGATACGCTGACTACCGAGGTAAACGCACAGCGCCGTATGGCAATAGCGAGAAACCACTCCTCCGTTCACCTGCTTCAAGCAGCTTTGCGCCGTGTGCTCGGCACCCACGTTGAGCAGGCAGGCTCCTTTGTTGACGAGCATATAGGAAGATTTGACTTTACGCACTATGCCCCGATGACCGAGGAGGAAATAAGACGCGTTGAGGAGCTTGTAAACGAGAGCATCCTCGATGCGCTTGACGTTGTAACAACGGAAACGGACGTTGAAACCGCACGCAAAAATGGAGCTATGGCTCTCTTTGGCGAAAAGTACGGCTCCACGGTAAGAATGGTTAAGATGGGTGACTTCTCTTGCGAGCTTTGCGGAGGAACGCACCTTGACAACACCGCAAAGGCAGGTCTTTTCAAGATAATTTCCGAGGCGGGCGTTGCCGCAGGAGTGCGCAGAATAGAGTCCGTTACGGGTCTTGGCGTTCTTAATCTGCTCGAAAAGAAGGAAAACATTATTTCCTCTACCGCAAAAGAGCTTAAATGCCGTAACGAAAACGATATGGAAAAGCGTGCCGCATCCTTGCAGGAGGAGATACGCTCTCTTAAATCGGAGATAGATTCGTTAAGCTCCAAAATGGCTTCTCAAAAGGCGGTTGACTTAATAGACAAGGCAGAAAAGATCGGTGGAGTGTCTGTTATCACGGCAGATCTTAAAGATACAAGCGTTGATTCCGCACGTTCTCTCGGTGACTTTATAAAGGAAAAATTGAGCGACGCCGTATGCGTATTTGCAATTCACTCGCAGGATAAGCTTAACTTTATCGCCATGTGCGGCAAGGACGCAGTTGCAAAGGGCGCACACGCAGGCAATATTTTAAGAGAGGTAAGCGCAGTAACCGGTGGAAAAGGCGGCGGACGCCCCGACACCGCAATGAGTGGCGGCAAGGACGTATCCAAAATACCCGAAGCCCTCGCACTCGTCAAAGTGCTTGCCGGCAAGCTTTGATTTTTGAATATACAAAAAATAAAAAAGGTTGTTGCAAACTGACTTGCAACAACCTTTTTAACGTAACGGTACCTTATTCCTTTTTTGCGATGAAAGCGGTAGAAAAGGCAAAAACGGCGTGAGCGAGGAGGCTTTCATTCCTTACTCCTCATCCACCGCTTATGCGGTCCCCCTTCTCCCACAGGAGAAGGCTTTTCGGTGGGAGCAAGCCCCTGCTATTTTGGTTGGTTCTTATTTAACGAACGGACTGTCGAGGACTGTATAGTGCAGTATGATAGTATACAGGTAGTGCAAGATGATTGTATACAGTTTTGTGATATAAT
>CAMGRB010000087.1 GCA_946061315.1 uncultured Clostridia bacterium
CTTATTCTCGGTGTGAAATTCGGTGCGTCGGGCTCAAACTCCCTCGTTCTCAAACCGTGGCTCATACTTTTGCCCGCTTTTAAGGAATTATAAATAGTATCGGTCTGGTCGCCGTTTGTAACTATTAACGTATTATTGTACTTTTTAACCGCCGAATAGATTATGAGAGAGGGGTCCTCTACCTTTGAATCGTCGTACGGCTCGGTATAAACCGCACCGTCCTTCTTTGTGAATATGCGGTTACGGCTGTTTGCGCTTCTGCCCATTATGAAATATGCGCAAACGGCGTATTTTCCGTCCTCGCTTTTTCCGACTATTATTCCTCTGCCGGGATAGGTGTTATCTTTAAGAAGCTCTTTTACGGGGTTTATTTTGTAAATATCCATTACTTTTTCTCCTCTGTTATCCGTTTGCAAACCTTTTCGCACGATGCGGGGAGTATTATCCACTCCGCCTGCTCCATTATTCTCTTTTGCAGAGTTTCGGGCGTATCTCCCTCTTGTACCTCGACCGCCTTTTGCATTATTATCTTGCCTCCGTCGGGTACCTCGTTTACGTAGTGAACGGTTGCACCGCTTACCTTGACGCCATAGTCAAGCGCCGCACGGTGTACTTTAAGTCCGTAAAAACCCTCGCCGCAAAACGACGGTATGAGAGAGGGGTGGACGTTTATTATTCTCTCTTTATAGTGGGACGTAAAGCTTTCGCTCAAAATGCACATAAAACCTGCAAGGACTATAAGGTCGATATTGTGAGCGTCAAGAATTTTTATTATTTCTTTCTCAAACTCCTGCCTTGTGCGTCCGTCCTTTGTGACAACGGCGGTTTCTATATTCTCTTTTTCGGCTCTTTTGAGTGCGTATGCGTCCTCTTTATTTGAGATGACTATTTTTACCGTGCCGCTTTTTATAATTCCGCTTTTCTCGGCGTCTATGATAGCTTGCAGATTGGTGCCGCCGCCCGATACCAAAACGGCAATATTGGCCTTTAACATAATACAACTCCGTCGTCGGACCTTACTATCTCGCCGATTACGTAAGCGTCCTTGCCGTTTTCTTTGAGGGTGGCAATTGCCTTATCTGCGTCCTCTTTTGATACGATAACGCTCATTCCGACACCCATATTAAACGTGTTGAACATATCTCTTTCGGATATTTTGCCAACGCTCTTTATAAGGTCGAATATAGGAAGGACCTTTACGCTCTTTTTATCTATTTTTGCGCCGTATCCCTTGGGAATGCTTCTCGGTATATTCTCGTAAAAGCCGCCGCCCGTGATGTGTGAAACGCCCTTTACTTTAACCTTTTCAAAAAGTGCAAGCATGGGCTTTACGTATATCTCGGTAGGGGTAAGAAGCGTGTTTATAAGGGTATCTCCGAGCTCTTGTGAATATGCGTTAAGATCGGCGTTTTCAACGTCGAAAACCTTGCGCACGAGTGAGAAGCCGTTTGAGTGAACGCCGCTTGAGGGCAACGCTATTACAACGTCCCCCTCGGTTATTTTTGAATTGTCTATTATTTTGTCCTTATCAACGACACCGACGGAAAATCCCGCAAGGTCGTATTCGTCTATCGGGTAAAAGCCCGGCATCTCGGCGGTTTCTCCGCCTATGAGCGCCGCACCGGACATAACGCAACCGTCTGCCACGCCTTTTACTATATCTGCAATTCTTTCGGGTATATTTTTACCGCAGGCGATATAGTCAAGGAAGAAAAGCGGTTTTGCGCCGCAGCAGATTATATCGTTTACGCACATTGCAACGCAGTCAATACCGACGGTGTCGTGCTTGTCTGCAAGGAATGCCATTTTAAGCTTCGTTCCGACCCCGTCCGTTCCGCTGACAAGTACGGGCTTTGAAATGCCCGTTAAGTCAAGCTCGAAAAGTCCTCCGAAGCCGCCTATATCGGACGCGACGCCCTTTGCAAACGTTTTTGCAATATGCTGTTTCATAAGCTCTACCGCTTTGTAGCCTGCGGTTATATCGACTCCTGCCGCCGCATAGCTTTCCGATCTTGAATTTTTCATCTCGTTCCTCCAACTTCGGATATTTTATGTTCAAATTTACTCTTTTCGGAAATTTCGGATACCTTGGTGGGATATGAGCCGTCAAAGCAAGCGGTACAGTATCCCTTGCATTTTCCCGCCGAAGCCATACGCTTTGCGTCGGGAATGCTTAAATATCCGAGGCTGTCAACTCCTATTATCTTTGCTATTTCGTCAACGGTGTGATTGCAAGCGATAAGCATATCCCTTGAATCTATGTCCGTGCCGTAGTAGCAGGGATTGAGGAACGGCGGTGCCGATATGCGCATATGTATTTCCTTTGCTCCCGCGTCCCTTAAAAGCTTGACTATTCTTGCGCTTGTCGTTCCTCTTACTATGGAGTCGTCTATTAAAACTATTCTCTTTCCCTTTACCGTATCGACAACGGGATTGAGCTTTATTTTTACCTTGTCCTCGCGTGCGCTCTGCCCGGGGGCTATAAATGTACGACCTATATACTTGTTCTTTATAAGACCGACGCCGTACGGTATTCCCGACTGTTTTGAGAAGCCTATTGCCGCATCAATTCCCGAATCGGGCACGCCTATAACGACGTCTGCCTGAACGGGATGGTCTATTGCAAGGAGCGCACCTGCCCTTGCCCTTGCGGCGTGAACGGAACAACCCTCTATGACGGAATCGGGACGGGCAAAATATATGTACTCGAAAACGCAGAACGATTCCTTTACTTTTCCGCAATGCTCCGTCATTGATTTTACGCCGTCTTTTGAAAATACGAGTATTTCGCCGGGCAAAAGATCTCTTATAAGAGTTGCACCGACCGCGTCAAGCGCGCAGCTTTCGCTTGCAACGACGTAAGCTCCGTCGGAGCGTTGACCGTAGCAAAGCGGTCTGAAGCCGTTTTCGTCCCTTACCGCTATCAATTTTGAAGGCGACGAGATAACGAGCGAGTAAGCGCCCTTTACCGTATTCATGGCACGGCTGACGGCTTCCTCTATGCTTTGCGCATTAAGGCGCTCTTTCGTTATGATATATGAAATTACCTCGGTATCGCTCGTGGTCTGAAATATAGAGCCTTGAAGCTCAAGCTCTCCGCGAAGCTCGGCGGAATTGACGAGATTTCCGTTATGGGCAAGTGCAAGTCTGCCTTTTATATGGTTTATTACTATCGGCTGGGCGTTTGTTCTGTCGTTACAACCCGTTGTGCCGTAACGGACGTGACCTACCGCAATATTTCCCTCGCCAAGACCTGTAAGTACCGTCGGAGTAAAAACGTCGTTTACAAGCCCTACGTCCTTATACGTACGGAATATTCCGTCGTCGTTTACCACTATGCCGCAGCTCTCCTGTCCTCTGTGTTGAAGGGCGTACAAGCCGTAATAAACGGATGCGGCAACGTCTGTTCTCTCGCTTGAAAATATGCCGAATACTCCGCATTCCTCGTGCAAATTCGACATCAGTTTCCTCCCATAAGACGACGCATCATCTCATTGTAAGCGTCCTCTACTCCACCGAGATCTCTGCGGAAGCGGTCCTTATCGAGCTTTTCACCCGTAGTGCTGTCCCAGAATCTGCAGGTATCGGGAGAGATTTCGTCTGCCAGAACTATGTTGCCGTCCGAGGTCTTGCCAAATTCAAGCTTGAAGTCAACGAGAGTTACGTTGAGCTTTTTGAAATAGTCTTTGAGCACCTCGTTTACCTTGAATGCCATTGATTTTATCTTCTCTATTTCCGCTTTGGTGGCAAGCTTCAGGGCAAGTGCGTGATAGGAGTTGAGAAGCGGATCGCCAAGCTCGTCGTTTTTATAAGAAAACTCTATTGTGGGCTCGTCGAAAACTATTCCCTCGTCTACTCCGTAACGCTTTGCGAAAGAGCCTGCGGAAATGTTTCTTATTATTACTTCGAGAGGAACGATGGATACCTTTTTAACGAGTGTATCTCTATCGGAAAGCTCCTTTACAAAATGAGTTTCCACTCCGTGCTTTTCGAGAATCTGCATAAGGAAGTTGCTCATTTTATTGTTGATGACTCCCTTGCCCGCAATAGTTCCCTTTTTAAGACCGTTGAATGCGGTCGCATCGTCCTTGTAGGACACTATTACGTAATCCTTATCATCGGTTGCGAATACTTTTTTCGCCTTTCCTTCATAAAGCTGTTCTGTTTTTTCCATTTTGAGTTCCTCCGTTTAACCGTTGTATTTTTCTTCTATTTCTTTATTTTTTGCAAGAACCTTGCAAGCGCCAGCCTCTCTTGCCTCTTTTAATTTTTCGGCAAGGGACGGCTCGGAAAGAGCAAGAATTTCTATTGCAAGCAAAGCGGCGTTGGTTGCCCCGTCGATAGCTACTGTCGCCACGGGTATGCCCGACGGCATTTGTACTGTCGAAAGGAGCGCGTCAACGCCACCTGTATTTTTACTTGATATGGGTATTCCTATAACCGGAAGCACCGTATTTGCGGCAACTGCACCTGCAAGATGCGCCGCCATTCCCGCTGCGGATATAATACCGCCGAAGCCGTTCTTTTCCGCATTTTTAACGAACTCTGCCGCCTCGGTGGGTGTTCTGTGTGCAGAATACACGTGTACCTCAAAAGGCACCCCGTACTCGTGAAGAACGTTTATGCCGCGCTCCACTATCGGAAGATCACTGTCACTGCCCATTATGATTGCGATTTTTCTCATTTTCGCTCTCCTTTCAGAATATGGCAATATTTTCAAAAACAAACAGGGCGGCTCTACCCCTTAAAGGTAGAACTGCCCAGACGGTCGACACATGACGATTTTTGCTCCCATGCGGTTACTCCCGCCACCCGTCAGTTGCAAAAACCTTTACCGTATTTATTTTAACATTTACCGTTTTCTTTGTCAAGTGATTTTGAGGTTTATTTTTTCGGAATAAATGAAATTTTTCTCCTGAAATAACGTGTGAAAATCGTTATTTTGAACAATACCGCTCCAAAATAACGTATTTTTCAATTTTTTCTTTTTCAGTTATTGATTCAACGGGAAAAATAGGGTACAATAAACGTATAAATTCATTTAAGGAGTTTTTTATGAGATTCGCTTTTTTTGACGCCAAATCCTACGACAAGCCGTCATTTGAAAAATACGGTGCCGAGCACGGAATAGAGTTCAAATACTTTGAAACGAAATTAAACGAGGACACGGCAGAGCTTGCAAAAGGCTTTGACGGCGTGTGCGTTTTCGTCAACGACGACCTTAACGCAAACGTTATAGACAAGCTTTACGAATACGGAATAAAGGCTATTGCTCTGCGCTGTGCCGGCTACAACAACGTTGACGTGAAGCACGCATACGGCAAGATTCACATTTTCAGAGTGCCCGCATACTCTCCCTACGCAGTTGCCGAGCATACTATGGCTATGCTTCTTACCTCGATAAGAAGAATACACAAGGCTTATATAAGAACGAGAGAGTTCAATTTCAGTCTAAACGGTATGACGGGCTTTGATCTGCACGGAAAAACCGTCGGAGTTATAGGTACGGGCAAGATAGGAAGAATATTTATAGATATATGTAAGGGCTTCTGTATGAAGATTCTTGCATACGATAAATTTCCCGCAAAGGACACCGATATAGAATACACGGAGCTTGACAACTTATTTGCAAAAAGCGATATAATTTCGCTCCACTGCCCTCTTACCGAAGAAACCTATCATATAATAGACGAAAAGTCCATTTCAAAAATGAAAAAAGGCGTTGTGATACTCAACACCTCAAGGGGCGCTCTGATAGACGCCGAGGCTCTGCTTTGCGGAATAAAGGAACGACGTGTTGGCGCCGCCTGCCTTGACGTTTACGAGGAGGAGTCCGACATATTCTTCGAGGACTTTTCGGGTCACATTGTCGAGGACGACACGCTTGCAAGGCTTATATCAATGCCAAACGTATTGGTAACCTCGCACCAGGCGTTTCTTACCGAGGAGGCACTTTCAAATATTGCCGAAACGACGGTAAAAAATATATCGGAATTTTTCTCGACGGGCAGATGCGAAAACGAGCTTTGCTACCATTGCGGAAGAACGGACGACTGCAAAAAGCACCGCATTGAAAGCTGCTTCTGACGTTTTCCATCAAGGACGGATATTTACGGCACTTATGAAAAGGGCTGTTGCAATAAAACTTGCAACAGCCCTTGTCTTTTGAAATTAGGGGATAGGCGGATTTAGGCGAGATGCGTTGTTTTCGCTCCGATAGGCGTACTTTGTACGTCGAGGGGCGAAAACGGCGCAAGAAAAAGTCATAAGATGAAGAAATTCGTTAGAATTTCAACCTTATTATTTTTCTCATTTACTG
>CAMGRB010000088.1 GCA_946061315.1 uncultured Clostridia bacterium
CAACGTTTTGTGTGTAGTCGTGGTGACAACGTCGGCATACGGCACGGGTGACGGGTGAAGCCCTGCGGCAACAAGACCCGCTATGTGCGCCATATCGACCATGAAGTATGCGCCGACCTCTTTTGCTATCTTTGAAATTCTCTCGAAATCTATAACTCTCGGATAAGCGGAAGCGCCGGCAACTATAAGCTTCGGCTTGTTTTCCTTTGCGAGTTTTTCAAGCTCGTCGTAATCTATATATCCGTCGTCGTTTACTCCGTAGGGAACGAAATTGAAATAGCTTCCCGACATATTTACGGGGCTGCCGTGCGTCAGGTGTCCGCCGTGAGCAAGGCTCATTCCCATAACGGTGTCGCCCGGTTTTATAAGGGCAAAGTAGACCGCCATATTCGCCTGCGCTCCGCTGTGAGGCTGTACGTTTGCGTGCTCCGCGCCGAAAAGCTTGCAAGCGCGCTCTATGGCGAGCCTTTCAACAACGTCAACACATTCGCACCCGCCGTAGTATCTTTTTGCGGGATACCCCTCGGCGTATTTGTTTGTAAGGGGGGTGCCCATGGCGAGCATAACCGCCTCCGACACGGTGTTCTCCGAGGCTATGAGTTCAAGCCCTCTTTTCTGTCTTTTGAGCTCGGCGGAAATTGCCTCTCCCACCTCTTTGTCGCTCTCTGTAATTCTCTTTATTACTTCAGATACCATTTTGATTCTCCTTTTGCTTTTGAAATCTTATATCCATTTTAGCAGATAAGCCCGAAAAAATCAAGGCTTTCGGGGCATTTTGCCCGAAACTGTCGGATTGCGGCAAAAACATCGGGGGGAGTGTTTATTTTTTGATAAATTTTTTCAAATTTATTGTTGACAAATTATGTTTAAGACTGTATAATTACAGTATACGGTGTTTTTTCACCGAAATTTTTCGGAGGTTTACAAATGGACTTAATTCCAAACGTTTTAATTTTTGCCGCCTTTGATCCGGCTGTTCTTTTGAATTTGAACATCTGGGCTTGCGGTGCGGCTCTTGTAGTTGCATTGGCACTTGTCATCGTACTGTCGGTTGTCAGATGCCAGATAATTTACGTCGATCCCGATACGAATTACGAGATTGCCCACGAGAAATATCGTTGGCTTACCAAGGTTCGCTTGAGAAATGCGGAAAAAGAGGATAAAAATTTTCTCGGTTGGGCGCGTGACCCCGAGGGAGAAAAGCTCTTAAAACGCAATTCAATCCGTCTTTCACGTACCGTAGAGCTCTACGCTATATGGGAGAAGGTTGCCGAGGAGGAGCCCGTTGTAGAGGAGCCTGTCGTAGAGGAGCCTGTTATCGAGCCTATCGCGGAAGCAGAAAAGCCGCTTGAGCCCGGTACCTATCTCGTATTTGCTTACGTGGATCCCGAATCCGGCAACGAGATCTTCAGAGAATCCCATAAGGTTGAATCCAATCTTCCCGAGGAATATTATGATAATGAAGATTTTCTCGGTTGGGCGCTCTGGGAAAACGGAGATCCCGTCGTTACGAAAGAAAATCCCGACGTCAGACTTACGATAAAGCTCTATCCGAGATTTATCGAAAACGCCGAGAAGAAGGAAGCGAGCGGAAACAAGAGCATCACCGTCAACTTCATTTACAACGATAATGACACCTGCGTGCTCAACGACGCTCACGAGCTTTCAATTTCTCTGCCCGGAGATTACAGAGATAAAGACGGATTTGCAGGCTGGAGCCTCACGCGTGACGGCGACGTTATAGTTTCCGACGGTGACGAGGGTGCAGTTCTCGAGGTTGAGTTCTTTGCCGCTTACGTTCCCGTTGAGGAGCCCGAGGTTGAGGAGCCCGTCGAGGAGGTCGTTGAAGAACCCGTTGAAGAAGTTGTTGAAGAACCCGCCCAAGAGGTTGTTGAAGAACCTGTTGAAGAAGTTGTTGAGCCCGTTGTTGAGGAGCCCGTTGAGGAAACGCTTGAACACGGCACTTACATAGAATTTGCTTACGAAGACTCCGAGGGAGAGGAGCTTTGCAGAAAGTCCTACAGAGTTGAAACAAAGCTTCCCGAGGGATATTCAGATAATGATAAGTTTATCGGTTGGGCGCTCGACGAGGACGGCGAGGCCGTTATCACCGAGGAAACTCCCGATGCAGTATTTACTATCCAGCTCTTCCCCGTATTCAATATGGAAGGCGAGAGCAAGCAGCTTAACGGAAGCAAGAGTGTTGTCGTTGATTTCGTTTATACCGATAACGGTAACGACGTATTGGTTGATTCTCACGAGATAACCGTTGCATTGCCCGATAACTACAAGGACGAAGACAGCTTTGCAGGCTGGGGACTTGAGCCTAACGGTGACGTTATCGTTTCCGACGGCGACGAGGGTGCCGCTTTTGAAATTCAGCTCTTCCCTGTTTACGTAAAAGAAGAAGTTGAAGAAGTCGTTGAAGAACCTGTTGAAGAGGTTGTTGAAGAGCCTGTCGAAGAGGTTGTCGAAGAACCTGTCGAAGAGGTCGTTGAAGAACCTGTTGAAGAAGTTGTTGAAGAGCCCGTTGAGGAGCCTGTCGAGGAGGTTGTTGAAGAGCCTGTCGAGGAAGTTGTTGAAGAGCCTGTCGTTGAAGAGCCCGTTGAAGAGCCTGTCGAAGAGCCTGTCGTTGAGGAGCCCGTCGAAGAACCCGTTGAAGAGCCTGTCGAAGAACCCGTTGAAGAGCCCGTTGTCGAGGAGCCTGCCGCAACGACCGTTGTCATCGACCCGAGAGTTGTTATCGTTCCGAGATACTTTGCAAGTGACGGAAATGAAATCAACATCAAATACAGCCGTAGTGTTACTGCAAATATCATTCAGAGTGACGAAACGGTTAAATCCTGGTACAGTGAACTTAAAAATCATATTATGTCTTATGACGGTGTTAAATCGAGAATAAGCTGGAAGTTCGATAGCTACAACAAAGGACGCAATCAGCTCTTTAAGATAAAACTCCGCGGAAAGACCGTACTTCTCTATTGTGCATACGATCCCGAAAAGCTCGATGCTTCAAAGTATCATCACGAAGCAATAGACAACAAGCTCTTTGCCGACGTTCCTACTCTCGTTAAGATAAAGAGTAACCTCGGTTTGAGAAAGGCTAAAGAGGTTGTTGATATAGTTATGAACAGCTTCGATATTCAGCTCTCAAGCAAGCCGAAATTCGTTGATTACGTTGCCGAATATCCTTACGAGGACAACAATGCACTTCTTGAAAAAGAGCTTATAAAGGCTCTCGTATCCGACGAGGACGTTATAAAGAGATCGAACAAACCCGTTGTCGAGGAGCCCGTGGTTGAAGAACCTGTTGTTGAAGAACCCGTCGTTGAGGAGCCCGTTGTCGAGGAATCCGACGAGGAGGTTAAGGTTCTTAACGTCAACGGCAAACTGATAAATATAAGATATAGCCGCAGCGTTACCGCAAACGTTATCCAGAGTGACGAAACGGTTAAATCCTGGTACAGTGAACTTAAGAATTACATTCTGTCTTATGACGGCGTTAAGTCGAGAATAAGCTGGAAGTTCGATAGCTTCAATAAGGGACGCAGCCAGCTCTTTAAGATCAAGGTACGCGGAAAGACGATAGTTCTCTACTGCGCATACGATCCCGATAAGCTTGATTTTGCAAGATATCATCAGGGTGTAGCCGAGAGCAAAGCGTTTGCTTCCGTTCCCACCATTATCAAGGTAAAGAGCGCTCTTGGACTCAAGAAAGCCAAAGAAGTTGTTGATCTCGTTATGAGCGACGTTGACGTAGCAAAACTTGAAAATCCGACCGTTGTTGATTACGTTGCCGAATATCCTTACGAGGATACCGACACGCTCATAGGCAAGGAGCTCATCAAGGTGCTTGAGTCCAAAGAGCCCATCGTTGTCGAGGAACCGGTTGAAGAACCTGTTGTTGAAGAGCCCGTAGTCGAGGAGCCTGTTGAGGAGCCCGTAGTTGAAGAACCTGTCGAGGAACCTGTTGTTGAAGAACCCGTAGTTGAGGAGCCCGTTGCAATTCAGACTGTGGAAAGCGTTGCCGCAGACGAGGTTGACGATCTGGCTACCGACGAGGAGGTTGAAAACCTTGTTGAAGAAGACGTTGATTACATCACGAAGGACGACAAGAAGCGCGAGATAGTAAACATAGACGTCATCTCGAAGCACTTCAACGCCGGCGACGTTGTAGATATTGCCGCACTCAAAGCAAAGAAGCTTATAGACGGCAAGGCAAAAGCGGTCAAAGTCCTTGCAAGAGGAAAGATCGACAAGCCGCTTACCGTAAAAGCAGGCGAGTTCTCAAAGACCGCCCTCAAGATGATAATCCTGACCGGAGGAAAAGCAGTCCGCGTTACTTACAGAGTAAAATAATTTGTAATAACCTCTTAAACTTAAAAAGGTTGCCCGATCGGGCAACCTTTTTGTTTGTTAATATTTAATAGAATAAAAAGCCTTCTTTGCGTTGAGGTTGAAACGAGCGCGCCCGTAGGGAACGGTCCCCACCGTCACGCCATAATATTTGGAGGTTCCCAGAAAAATGCCTCCATCGCGTAGGGGTTCCCCGAAGCGAAGAATGAGCTTTGGGGGTTCGCGTACAGAGGGAGGTGGCACGGCTTGCCGTGACGGAAGGAGTATCATTCAAAATAAAACTTACTTTTTCAAACCTCAATAAAAGTAAGACGATATTGCACGGCACTCCTTCAGTCGCCTGACGGCGACAGCTCCCTCCGCAGTGAGCCTTTCCTTCCCTTGCTCCCGCCGAAATACTCCCATCGCATAGGTCAACGCCGCGATTAAAAAACATTACCCGTAGGGGTCGACGTCCTCGACGACCCGAGAAAGAAATGAATAATGAATAATCGCGGTAGGGGTTCCCCAAAGCGAAGAATGAGCTTTGGGGGTTCGCGTGGTAGGGGTTCCCCGAAGCGAGCTTGCGAGTTTTGGGGGTTCACGTGGTAGGGGTTCCCCAAAGCGAGCTTGCGAGTTTTGGGGGTTCACGTGGTAGGGGTTCCCCAAAGCGATAACTCAAAAAGCCTCCCTTGTGTAAAGGGAGGTGGCATTTTCCAAAGAAAATGACGGAGGGATTGTACGTTAAACGAAAGCTTTTTACAATCCCTCAGTCGCCTGACGGCGACAGCTCCCTTTGCACAAGGGAGCCTCATTTTATGCATATTGGTCGTAGGGCGGGTGGCTTGCTCCCGCCGTTTTGTTTTACCATTCATGTAAAATCGGGACGGTCAAGACCGTCCCCTACGCTTTGGAGAACCCCTACGGATAACAAAATCTCAATATAAAAAACAGAGCGGTTTCCCGCTCTGTTTTTTGTTGCCCTAAAAGGAGTAAAACACGGCAACTATGTTGATAATGCTTTTTTGGTTACTTATTCGATTACTTCGGTGCCTCCACCGCTTGCAGACTCACCGTTTGTTGTTCCGGTAGTGGTTGTGTCTTCGGTAACAACCTTTGCTTCGGTAAGAGCAAGAAGTCGAGTGAGAGTCATTGTGCCGAGTTTTTTGGTTTCACTGCTGTTTGCTATTACCATTGCAGTATAATAACCATCTATTCCGGTTCCGTCTACATTTTTGGCTTCTTGCTGAACAAAGCTTACGTTTTTAACGGTAGTGGTAACGGTTTCTTCTTCCGTTTTGGTTGTTTTTGACTCTATTACGTATGCGCTTATTACAAGGTTAAGCCCTTTTGTTGCGTCGCCAAAGCCCGTTAAGGTAAAGCCGAAGCGTGTAAAGTTTGTATCGTTTATTTCTACCTGTATTGCATTTCCATTGCTTACAATTCCATCGGTGCCAAACGCAAGGTTTGCATCCGTTGCTACGGTTGTGCCCATATTGACTATGACTATACCGTATCTCAACGCGTTTTCGCCTTGAGCCGTGATATAATCATTGTAGTTTTTAAGAGCCTCGGCATTTACGGTAAAGCCGCCGTAAATTGCATCGTTTGTTCCCTTTATGGAATAACCGAGAGCGGCAAAGATAGGAGCAATAGCGGTTGACTTTGAGTATCCACACTCACGGATACAAGTGCAAGTACTTGTTCCTGATTTATCAAATCCATCTGCGTAAGCGAGTACAGCATCGGACTCTATATGCTTTCCTCTATAGAACGCTTCGCATTTGTTGTAATCGTAGATAATGTATGCGCCGGAAAGTGAAGTATAATCTGTTGCCGAGTCATATTTCACTATGTTGTCACCGGATATGTTTGTAAATGGCGTATTGTTTGTTGCGGTTGTAAGAGCAGCTTGAAGAGTATCTACCTGATCTTTTGTTCCCGTAAAGAAAAATTTTAT
>CAMGRB010000089.1 GCA_946061315.1 uncultured Clostridia bacterium
CATGACGACCATAGGGTCGCCCTCCATGGTGACGAAAACGTCGGTGTGCACACTTTTTACGTTTTTCGGTATCTCTTTACCCAGCTCCGAAGCGCACTCTGCAATTTTCTTTTCGTCGCCTATAAGAGTTATATCGGTATCGCCGTTTTCCTCGGCGTACATAACGGTACCCTTTACTATTTCAAGCGGTGCGTTATCTCCGCCCATTGCATCGACAGCTATATTCATTTTGCCAAAACACCTTTCAAATCTTCTATTATTTTGCACGACCTTTTTGCAAGCTCTTCGTTCCTTGCCTTTTTACCGCCCTTGACTTTGAAATCAAGAGGCTCTATTATTCCGAAGTTTGCGTTCATCGGCTGGAAATTGCCCGAATATGAGCCGTTGCTTACATAATGAGCAAGAGCGCCTATCGAGGTTTTAGCCGTAAAGTCAATCTCGTCTTTACCGAGAGCACGCAAAGCGGCGTTTGTTCCCGCAACAAAGCCCGACGACGCGGACTCTATATATCCCTCAACGCCCGTCATCTGCCCCGCGAAATATATATTTCCGTTGCTTTTAAGCGAGTAAAACTGTGTCAGGACGTCGGGAGAATTTAAGTAAGTATTTCTGTGCATAACGCCGTATCTTAAAAAGACTGCGTTTTCAAGGCCGGGGATAAGCGAGAAAACTCTTTTTTGCTCGGGGAATTTAAGATGCGTCTGAAATCCGACTATATTGTACATAGTCCCCTCGACGTTCTCTTTTCTCAACTGAACGACGGCAAAGTAGGTTTCCTTCGTTTCGGGGTTTTCTATACCCACGGGCTTTAAGGGGCCGAAAAGTAAGGTTTCATATCCCCTCTTTGCCATAACCTCGACGGGCATACAACCCTCAAAGACGGTAAGCTTGCCCGTGTCTTTATCAACTCCGTGCAGCTCTGCCTCCTCGGCGGTAACGAGGGCTTTGTAAAATTCCCTGTACTGCTCCTCGTTCATAGGACAGTTTATATAGTCGGCGTCGCCCTTGTTGTACCTTGAAGCAAAGAAGGCTTTCGACATATCTATCGAGTCAAACTCAACTATCGGTGCGGCGGCATCAAAGAAATGCAAATCTCCGAGCGCCATATCGGTTTTAAGATAATCGGCAAGAGCGTCCGAGGTAAGAGGACCCGTTGCCACAACGGTTATCTCGTCGGGGTCTATACCGGTAACTTCCTCGTTTACGACCTCTATATTCGGGTGATTTTTTATCTTTTCGGTAATATAAGACGAAAACTTCACACGGTCAACGGCAAGAGCCGAGCCTGCGGGCACTTTGTTTTTATCGGCTGACTCCATAATGAGCGAGCCGAGTGAGCGCAGTTCCGCTTTGAGAAGCCCAACGGCATTTGTTATATCGTCGGATCTTAAAGAGTTTGAGCAGACAAGCTCCGCAAATTCGGGGCTATGGTGCGCGGGGGTGTATTTGCTCGGCTTCATCTCGTAAAGGGTTACCCTAACGCCAGCCTCCGCCGCCTGATAAGCGGCTTCACACCCTGCAAGACCTGCACCGATAACGTTTATATGAGCGTTATTTTTCATCGTCTTTTACCTGATAACCGCACTTTTTGTTGTAGCAATACAATATTCCCTTGCTCTTTTTTCTCAAAAGCATTCCCGAACATTCGGGGCATTTTTTATCGGTCGGTACGTCCCAGACGGAAAACTTGCACTTCGGATATGCGGAGCAACTGTAAAAAGGCTTTTTGCTCTTTGTGAATTTCATCACTATCTTCTCTCCGCATTCGGGGCATCTTATATCCGTCGTAGTTTCCTTCGGCTTTGTGTTCTTGCATTTCGGATAATTGCTGCAAGCGTAAAACTCACCGAACTTTCCGCTACGCAAAACCATATCGGCACCGCAAAGCTCGCACTTAAAGTCTGCAACCTCGGGCTTCTTTACCTCTTTTTCGTTTCCCTCTTTTGTAAGCGGTTTTGTATTTTTACACTTCGGATAATTCGGGCAAGCGGCAAACTTGCCGAATTTTCCGTTTTTGACTATCATTTTACTTCCGCAAAGCTCGCATATTATGTCCGTTTCCTCAACGGGAAGCTTTACGTCGCCCTTTGCAAGATTCTTTTCGGCGAGTGAAAGCTCGCTCTCAAATCCCTTATAGAAGTCGGACAATACTCCCTCCATAGTTGCGTTTCCGCTTGCTATTGAGTCAAGCTCCGTTTCCATATTCGCCGTGAACTTGTAGTTTACTATATCGGGGAAATGCTCGTTCATTATCTTGGTCGTCACTTCTCCGAGAGGGGTCGGCTTCAACGATTTTCCGTCCCTTGCAACGTATCCCCTCGATATAATCACCGTTATAATCGGGGTATAGGTACTCGGACGGCCTATTCCCTTTTCTTCGAGGAATTTTATGAGCGTTGCCTCATCGTATCTCATCGGCGGCTCGGTAAAATGCTGCTCCGCCTCCACGCTGTCGGTTGTCATAACGTCGTTTTTTGTAACCAACGGGATTTTCGAGTTCTTTTCGGGGTCGAAAGCGTCGTCCATAGTTGCCGGTGCTTTATCGCCCGATTCCTCGTAGATAGCCATATAACCCTGAAATTCAACGCTGTATCCGCTTGAGCGGAAGATATAGCCCTGATTTTCAAAGTCGGCTATTACCGTGTTTATTTTTGCCGAGGACATCTGGCTTGCTATAAATCTGTCCCATATAAGCTTATAAAGCCTGTACTGATCGCTCGAAAGGTATTTCTTTACGGAGGACGGCTCTATCGAAACCTTCGACGGACGTATAGCCTCGTGCGCGTCCTGCGCATTGGATTTCGATTTGTATATTCTCGGGTTTTCGGGGCAGTATTCTTTGCCGTATTTCTCTTTTATAAACTCCCTTGCCGCGCCCTGCGCCTCAACCGAAACTCTTAAGGAGTCGGTACGCATATAGGTGATAAGACCTAAAACGCCGCCGTTTTCCGCGCCTACGTTTACGCCTTCATAAAGCTCCTGCGCGGTTTTCATCGTCCTTTGAGATTGAAAATTAAGCTTTCTTGAAGCCTCCTGCTGAAGCGTAGAGGTGGTAAAAGGAGGTGCGGGTGACTTTTGCTTTACCGCCTTCTTTACCTCCGATACCTTAAACTCCCCGCCTTTTACCGCGGAAAGAATCTTATCGGCTTGCTCTTTGCTTGAAACCTTTACCTTTTTGCCGCCCACACCGTAGAAATGCGCCACAAGGCTCTTTTTGGCGGGCGTTTTAAGGTTTGCCTCAATGCTCCAATATTCTGCCGGAACGAAGGACTTTATTTCTTCCTCTCTCTCGACGATTATTTTGGTGGCAACGGACTGCACCCTGCCTGCCGAAAGACCGCTCTTGACCGTTTTCCAGAGAAACGGGCTTATTTTATATCCGACTATTCTGTCGAGAATACGCCTTGCCTGTTGAGAGTTGACAAGGTCCATATTTATCTCTCTCGGGTGCTTTATTGCCTCTTTTACAGTCGCTTTCGTTATCTCGTTGAAAGAAACTCTTTTGGCTTTCTTTGCGTCATCTCCGATTATGGACGCAAGATGCCATGAAATTGCCTCTCCCTCGCGGTCAGGGTCGGTTGCGAAGAATATTTTATCCGCGCTCTTTGCCTCTTTGCGAAGCTCGCTTATAACGTCGCCCTTTCCCCTTATGTTGATGTAGTGAGGAGCGAAGCCGTTTTCTATATCTATGCCTAAAGTCGATTTGGGCAGATCTCTTACGTGTCCTATCGACGCAATTACTTTATAATTGGACCCGAGATACGCTTTTACAGCCCCTATTTTACCGGGTGACTCGAGTATTACAAGGTTATTTGCCATTATATTTTCCTCTCAAAATTACTTTTTTACGTAGAATCCACCCGGTCGTGCCTCTATTGCTCCCGCAATTTCAAGCATGGTTACCGTGGCGGAAATATCAGAGATACTCATGCCGTCAACGTGCATTTCATCAACCGTGACGGGCTTTTCGTACTCCAATGCATCATACAGTTTTCTCTCATCGGGTGAAAGCGATGACGGATCAAAGCGTTTTTCTTCGGATATTTTTTCCGCGTCCGTATTTTTATCCTTTTTCACCGCCGATTTGCTTTTTTCGGTATTATCCCCTTTTTTGGCATCCACTTTTACGGAGTAAAATTTGTCGCTGTCCCAATAGGACGCAACCCTCGGCGTCTTATTGAACACGGGACGCATCTTTGAGCCTGATATACTTATTTTGTCGGGATATCTGTCAAGAAATTGCTCAACGATATCAACCGCATCGGTGGCGACGTATGCGCCCTCCCTTATAAGCTGATTTGTTCCTCTGCTCGTAAAAGTGCGAACGGGACCGGGCACGGCAAAAAGCTCCCTGCCCTGACTTATGGTCGTTCTTGCGGTTATCATGGCGCCGCTGTTAAGATCGGCTTCGACAACGACAGTACCCGAACAAAGTCCGCTTATTATCCTGTTCCTTATCGGAAAGTTAGTACCGATAGGAGGCGTGTGCGGCGGATATTCGGTAACAACCGCACCGTTTAATAATATTTTGTTGAAAAGCGCCGTATTCTCTTTTGGATATATAACGTCTATTCCCGAGCCTAAAACGGCAACCGTTGTGCCACCTGCATAAAGGCAACCCTTTTGCGCCGTGCAGTCTATGCCGAGCGCCATACCGCTTACAACAACTGCGCCGCCTTTTGAAAGACCGAAGCCGAGCTCATAGGCGTTTTTCTGACCGTAAACCGTCATATTTCTCGTACCGACAACGGCTATGCAAAGTTCTTTTTCAAAATCGGGCAAAGTTCCCTTGCAATAAAGCACGGCGGGAAAATTGATAAGCGATTTAAGGGGCGACGGATAATTTTCGTCCGAAAAGGCGATAACCTCTACACCGTTATCGTCGCACCACTCCATAACCTCCTCGGCGTGTTCCGTGTTCTTGTCGAGAAGCTTTCTTTTCTGCGAAGAAGTCAGAAAGTCAAGAGATTCAACGTCTGCGTCATCGGAATCGAAAATAGCCTCTGCGGAACCGAAATGGGTATAAAGTTTTTCGTATAAAGTACTGCCTGCGCCGAAATGCAACGACAACCATAGCCATATAAGTTTTTCGTCCATTGTTTTCTCTCCGTCATACTATTGAGTGCTTTTATAATACCTTTATTTTTATATAATAACATCTTACATCAAAAAAGTCAATGGAAAAAGGCAAATATTTTACTTTTTTGAAAAACGGAATATCAGCCGAACAGCTCCCACATAAAAATCCCCGTTGCCATTGATACGTTAAGGGATTCCGTATTTTCGCACATAGGTATAAAAACGCTGTCGTCGCAAAGAGCCGCCGTTTTATCGCTTATACCGTGTCCCTCGTTGCCGAGTATGATGACGTCGCTTTCCGAAACCGCATCTTTGCCGAGAATGAGGGAACGGGTACCAAGCATTGAAGCAAGGACTCTTCTGCCACTTTCACGCAATATCTTTATCGCCGAAGAAAAGTCGTCGATTATATCTATTCCGACCTTGAAAATTGCTCCCATGGCGGAGCGCATTACCTTCGGAGAGTATATGTCCGCACAGTCGGACGAAAGAATAATTCTGTCAAGACCGAAAGCGGCGGCGCACCTTATTATCGTGCCGAGATTACCGGGGTCCCTTACCGACTCAAAAAGCATTATCTTTTCGCTGCCGTAAATATTTTCGGCATTTGTAAAATATCTATGCTTTTCAGATAAAAAGTCGCATACCGTTATAATTCCCTGCGGTGCTTTCTCTGACGTAAGCTTTGAGAAAACCGAATCGGTAACGCAAAGTATTTTTGCTCCGCTATCCTTTGTTGAGCGTATTTTCTCAAGGGTGAAATCATCAAACTCCGCATTGTCGTTCAGTATAACATACCTTATATTTGCGCCGTATTCGACACATTCAAGAAAGAGCTTTACTCCGTCGCATATAAATCTTTTGGTTAAATCCCTGTATTTTTTATCGTTCAGTTTAGCAATTTCGACAATTGTAGAATTTGATTTTGAGGTTATGAGTTCGGTCTTGAAGTAATCGGAATTCATATATCTTCTCCTCTCTCGCAATTTGATTTTACTATGGTTTTATTTTAACCCCATCATTTGAAAAAACTCGGCTTGTCGCCGAGTTTTTAAGGTTTGATTAAAGAGCCGCTTTTGCTTTTTCGGCAATTGCCGCAAATGCTTCCTTATCGGAAACTGCAAGCTCTGCAAGCATCTTTCTGTTAAGGTCGATTCCTGCAAGCTTAAGTCCGTGCATAAGCGTCGAATAG
>CAMGRB010000090.1 GCA_946061315.1 uncultured Clostridia bacterium
ATGCCGATAATATGTGCGGTGATTTTGCAACTGTACGCATACTACACCGCCGTTTACAGAGGTTGCGACGTTGATAAGCCGAGAAATCTTGCAAAGAGCGTTACCGTCGAATAATTTTTCAAAAACCTATTGACAAAACGGTTCCCCCGTGCTACAATCATTAAAAATCGAATAATCTTCGGGGCAGGGTGCAATTCCCGATCGGCGGTAAAGTCCGCGAGCGTATAGCAGATCCGGTGTGATTCCGGGACCGGCAGTAAAGTCTGAATGAAAGAAGATAAAAAATTTCGCAAATATGCGTATTTTCTGTCACCCGAATTTTTTTCGGGTGATTTTTTTGTAAGATAAGAATAAAAATAAAAGGACGCCTGTGCGTCGTTTGAAAAAAGCTTATACGAGGTGATTTTATGAACGAAAAAGTAAAGAAGCTTTCGGTGCTCGGTATGTTTGCCGCGCTTGCCTACGTCTTTGTGTTGGTAGGCAGAATACCGATATCAAGCGTTGAGTTCCTTAAATACGACCCGAAGGATATAGTTGTTGCAATATGCGGCTTTATTATGGGCCCCGTATCCGCCCTTATAGTTACCGTTATAACCTCGCTTCTCGAAATGGTGACGATAAGCACTACCGGCTTTATCGGGCTTGTGATGAACATTATATCTACCGCATCGTTCGCCTGCACCGCCGCCTTTATATACAAAAAGAAAAAGACGCTCTTGGGCGCGGTTATCGGTCTTATAGCGGGCGCACTTTCAATGACCGTGCTTATGCTCCTTTGGAACTATCTTATAACCCCGATATATATGGGGTATCCGAGAGAGGCGGTGGCAGATATGCTCGCGCCCGTGTTCCTTCCGTTCAACCTTATAAAAAGCGGTCTTAACGCCTCGTTTACCATGCTTCTTTACAAGCCCGTTGTAACGGCTATGAGAAAAGCGCACATAATAAGCGACACTCCCGTGCGTGAAAAAGAGATTTCAGCGTCTGACGGTGAGATTAAAGAAAGCGGCGAGAGCAATTCGGAAAATCGCCCTTATCACCTCAAAATAAACGTATGGACGGTTGTAATTTCCCTCTTTATAATCGCAATTTGTGTCCTCTGGGTTCTCGCCATTAAGAAAATTATATAAAATTCGGGCTGTTGCAAATTTCAATTTGCAACAGCCCGATCGCTTTTTGGATTAGGGGATAGGCGGATTTAGTGTTCTTGTTTATCGTAGGGCGGGGGCAGATGAAAATAATAGGTAAAAGTGAAGAGTGAAAAAGTTTGGGTGGCTTTCTCCCGCCGTTTTGTTTTGCCGTTTATACAACAAGCGGGACGGTCAAGACCGTCCCCTACCACGAGAACCCCCAAAACTCATTCTTCGCTTCGGGGAACCCCTACCACGAGAACCCCCAAAACTCGCAAGCTCGTTTCGGGGAACCCCTACCTTCTCATTTTTCATTATTCATCATTCATTTCTTGTAAACGGACCGTCGGGGACGCCGGTCCCTACAAGTACCCCGACAGCCCCATTTATTCGTCCGAGCCGGAGAGAAACTTTATCGCGCGGTATATGGCGTCTTTTGAGTCGTACCACGGCTCGCTCTCGTAGCGGTAGTCGAATTTTTTGCAAAACCACGACACGTCGTCCTTGATTTTTGCAAGGTAGGCGTTTTCGACCGAGGATATATCATCGTAAAAATCGTTGAATTTGCGCCTGTCGAGCTTATCCTTGGCAAAGGATAAAATCCTTGTGTAGTGCGGCAGGCAAAAATACGGCTGCTTTCTTAATTTATCCTTGAAATCCCCCGAGGTTTCCCAAAGGAGTACGGCGGTTTCTATCATCTTTGGGAAATAGAGCTCTATTCTGTCGCATATATAACAACTCTCCGACACTGCCCCCGCCTTTTTTAGTGCGTTGCTCCCTTTTGTGCCCATTACCGAGTTTAAGAAATTGCCCTTTAATTTATCTTTAAGCAAGTCAAGATGGCTCTCTAATATAAGCGCGAGGGAGAGCTTGTTTTCACAGTTTGTCATCATGGAAAAATGCTTTTTGCAAAAACCTTTTTCGTTAGTTTCTATTCTGACCGACGGCTCCATCATCGAAGCACCCGTTATCATTTCGACCTCGTTGGCTTCAAGCTTGTTGAATATCGTGCAAAACGGACAACCGCATTTTGGGTCGGCAATACTCTTGTCAAACGCTTCGTTTACGGGGATTGTATAAATTTGTTCCATATAACGCTCCTTTTCCTCTTGATTTATTTCTATTATAAGGTTATAATTGAATTATTGCAAGACTTTTTGTCGAAAACGGGGGTATTATGGAGAAAATAAGTGCTTTTACAACGGAAAACGGCATAGAAGCGGTAAAGCTGACAGATATTCCGAAGCTCAATATTTTCAAAACGTTTGACTGCGGTCAATGCTTTCGGTTTGACCCTGTTTCAATATTCGGAGGCAAATATGAGTTTGGCGGTGTGGCGTTTGGAAAATACGTCGTATTCTCTCAAAATTGCGACACAGACCTGACAATTTACGGCTCCGGCGTGGAGGAATACGAGAAAATTTGGCGTCCTTTTCTTGCTCTTGACGTTGATTATAATAAAATAAACGGCGACATATGCTCTGCCGTTTCATCAAGTGATATGAAAGCGGCAGTCGAGTACGGGGACGGCATCAGAATTTTAAGGCAGGACGGCTGGGAATGTGTCTGCTCCTTTATAATTTCACAAAACAACAATATTCCGAGAATTAAAAAGATAGTATCTTCAATGAGCGAAAAATACGGTGAGAAAAAGTCATTTTCGGGCAAGGATTATTACACTTTTCCGACACCCCATCGCCTTTTTGACGCGGGTGAGGAGGAAATATTCGCTCTTAAAACGGGATTTCGCGCAAAGTACATATACGATGCCTGCCGTCTTATATTAAGCGGCGACGTTGATCTCAATTATATAAGAAACGAAAACGATTTTCAGAAATGCCTCGAATACCTCTGCAAAATAAAAGGCATAGGGCCGAAGGTAGCAAGCTGTGCCCTTTTGTTCGGATTTGAAAAAACCGAGGCTTTTCCGATTGACGTGTGGATGAAGCGCGCCCTTGCAAAGTATTTTCCCTCGGGCATTGACCTTAATGCTCTCGGCAAAAATGCGGGCATTGCACAACAATATCTCTTTTATTATGAAAAATACCGTCAGGACACTTGATTATTTTTTATTTTGGTTGTATAATTTTATCGGTGAGAGTATTTGACCCGAAATATTAAGATAAAAAGAAGGTAATTTTATGAAAACAGTATGCTTCGGCGAAATTATGTTAAGGCTTAACCCGCAGGGTTACACGAGATTTATTCAGACCGACACCTTCGGCGCTACCTACGGCGGGGGTGAAGCAAACGTTGCGGTTTCTCTTGCAAACTACGGCGTTGACTCCGCTTACGTTACAAAGCTCCCTGCACACGAGATAGGTCAGGCGGCGGTAAATTCCCTGAGAAGATACGGCGTTGACACGAAGGATATCGTAAGAGGCGGCGACAGAGTTGGTATTTACTATCTTGAAACAGGCGCTTCACAGCGCCCCTCAAAGGTTATATACGACCGTGCCTATTCTGCAATAGCACTTGCAAAAAGAGATGAGTTCGATTGGGAAAAGATACTTGACGGTGCCGATTGGTTCCACTTTACAGGTATTACTCCCGCGCTTGGCGGCGAGCTGCCCGAAATATGTATGGACGCACTTAAAGTGTGCCGCAAAAAAGGAATTACCACAAGCTGTGACCTTAACTTCCGCAAAAACCTCTGGTCGAGCGAGAAGGCGGGCAAGGTTATGGGTGAACTTATGAAGCTTGTTGACGTATGTATAGCAAACGAGGAGGACGCCGAAAAGGTGTTCGGAATAAAGGCGGAAAACACGGACGTTGACAAGGGAGTTGTAAGCCGCGAGGACTACAAGAGCGTTGCTTCCCAGCTTGCAAAGCGTTTTGGCTTTTCACGCGTGGCAATCACTTTGAGAACGAGTATATCCGCAAACGACAATATCTGGGGCGCTATGCTCTACGACGCAAAGGAAAACGAGTATTTCTTCTCACGCTCCTACAACATACACATAGTTGACCGTGTTGGCGGCGGAGATTCCTTCGGCGGCGGACTTATCTACGCTTCGCTCGTCGGCAAGAAGCCGCAGGATATTATAGAATTTGCCGTTGCGGCATCGTGCCTCAAGCACACCATAATCGGCGACTACAACCTCGTTTCCGTAAAAGAGGTTGAGGGTCTTATCTCGGGCGGCGGAAGCGGCAGAGTTCAAAGATAATTATGTATTTCACAAAAGCCAACCTGTGCGTTGGTTTTTGTTTTAAGAGGGACGAATGAAAAAATTTTCTTTTGATAAAAAAACCGTTATTTTAACGGGCGCATCGTCGGGTATTGGCAAGGAAATTGCAAAGGTTCTCATAGGCAAATACGGTTGCACCGTCTATGCAATAGCGAGGAACGAAGAAAAGCTCCGCTCTGTCGGCAAAGAAATATCGGACACACTTTTTATTCCATGCCCGTTTGACGTCGGCGTTTATGAAAATTGGGCGGAATTTGCAAAAAAGCTTGAGGAGTGCCCTAAAAAGCCCGATATTCTTATAAACTGCGCAGGGGTTTTACCGAAGTTTGCAAGTGTGCAGAAGACAGACAAAGAGGTCTTTGAAAACGTACTCAAAACCGATTTTCTTGCGCAGGTTTATTCCTGCAAGGTCTTTTTGCCGATTATCAAATCAAGCGGCGGCGCCATTGTAAACGTTTCAAGCTCGTCATCGCTTTGCCCCTTTGCGGGAATTGCCGCATACTCGTCATCAAAAGCCGCATCGGAGCGATTTACCGAGTGTCTTGCACAGGAAAACAAGGATATTCTCGTTTCGTCCGTTTTGCCCGGCTTTGTCAAAACCGATATAATGAGAGATCAGGCGGCGAGCGAAAAGGAGCGGCGCATTATCTCAAAGGTGAGCGCAGACTGCCATAAGACCGTAAAGAAAATCCTTCGCCGCGTAAGGCGCAGAAAAAAGCGGATTATCGTAGGGGCCGATGCGCACTTTATGAATTTTGCTTTTAAGTTCTTCCCTTCGCTTGCGCCTAAAATTATAACGGGCGTTTTGAAAAAGACGAAATTTTCGCTCTTTGCGGACATTTGATAATAAATTTTTGAGGAATAGATTATGGACAACAGACAAAAATCAGTCAGCTCCGCTCCTTTCGTTATTATATTTGCTCTTATTTTTATCGGAGTAGGAGTTTATTTATCGGTGCGGGAGCTTGAATTTGTAAACGGCGGTACGAAAACGCAGGCGACAATAGTTGATATTGAAGCGTACTACGACAGCGACGGAGATCTTAATCACCGTGTTTACGTAACGTACGAAGTCGACGGCACGGTCTATGGCGGCATACTTGACACTTATACAAGCTCGATGAGAGTCGGAAATACGGTACCCGTTTACTATATGACCGACAATCCGTCGGAGTTTACATATGCAAAGCTCAATTTTCTTTTCCCCGTTATCTTTATACTGTGCGGCGTTCTTGTGCTGGTGCTTGCCATTATCCCGACCGTATCGGATGCAAAAAGGAATAAAAAATTAAAGCTACTTAAAGAAAGCGGCAGAAGAATTACGGCGATAGTCGAGGACGTACAGTTAACGGGCGTTACCGTTATGGGCAGACGCCAGACAAAAATTGTCTTGCGTGACGAGCAGGGCAAAATATACAAGAAAAAGTTTTTGCCAACGCACACGCAGTATATCTCGGTAGGCGACGAAATATCCGTTTACGTTGACTACGAAAACCCCGAAAATTATGCAATAGACATATAACATTAAAAAATGACTGCCTTGAAATCGGGCAGTCCTTTTCGTTTGGTAAATTACTTTATTATGTATTCCATCTGCGTTTCTTTGACGGACATACCGATCTTTTCGTAAAAGGTGCGGGCGGTGTTGTTGCCCTCCCAGACGTTTAAGGTTATATCGTAACAGTTTTGCGTCTTTGCGTAGTCAAGGACGAAATTCCAGAGGCTTTTGCCAACGTGCCGGCCTCTGCAGTTTTCATCGACGCACAAATCGTCAAATAAAAAGCGTTTTGAAGTTTTTCATATTGGTTGAAAACGGTTGGCTTTTTATAATGCAGAAGGCGTAACCGACAACGGTGCCCGAGGTGTCCTCGGCGACGAAAACGGCGCTCAACTAATCCTGTGGCTGTTGGCGACCGAGTTATGGTACAGCAGCTGCAGG
>CAMGRB010000091.1 GCA_946061315.1 uncultured Clostridia bacterium
ATATTTAAGGAGAAAAAGAAAATGAAAAAAATTATTTCGGTAGCACTTTGCCTGGTGATGATACTTTCCGCAGTCCTCGCATTCGCATCGTGCGGAAGCAAAAAAGCAAAAGTAGGCGTACAGGGCGGAACAACCGGTGAGTATTACATAAAGGGTAACGCAGATATGTTGCTCGACGGATTTGCAAACATCGAGTGCATGGCATACGACAACGGCGGCCTTGCAGTAAACGCAATGCTCAACGGAACGATAGATTACGTTATACTTGATAACGGTCCCGCAAATCAGCTTGCAGAGAAGAACAAAGACATAAAGGTAATCGATATCGCATTGTCAACCGAGGAATACGCTTTCGGTGTTGACAAAAATCAGCCCGAGCTTCTTACCGCGGTAAACGAGCTTATCGCTGAAATAAAGGCAAACGGCACTCTCGACGCTCTCTTTGCAAAGTACGATGCACTTCAGTATGACGATGACGGCAACGTTATCGGCGGTGACGATGCAATAGTAGGAATAACGAGCGCAACGAAGAACACCTCTAACAATGCAGGACAGCTTGTCGTTGCAACCAACGCGGCATTTGCTCCCTATGAATACAAAAAGGGCGACAAGTTCTGCGGAATAGATATGGAAATTGCAAAGATGCTTGCTGACAAGCTCGGTCTTGAACTCGTTATCGAGGATATGGACTTCAACGCAGTTGTAACCTCTGTCGGCAAAAACGGTGTTGACATCGCAATGGCAGGTCTTAGCGTAACCGCAACCCGTAAGCAGTCCGTCAACTTCTCGTCGTCTTACTACAAGGGCGCATATCAGGTTCTCATCGTAAAGAAGGACAACACCGAGTTTGACGCTTGCAAGACGAAGGCTGACGTCGAGGCTATACTCAAGACTAAATAATGAAAACAAGTTGGAATTTATTCAAAACTCAATTCATTACCTACGGCGGATATAAAACGGTTCTCAACGGTCTTTTAACGACCGTTGAGATTGCCGTATTCGGACTTATTATAGGAGTAATAATAGGTACTCTTATAGCAATAGTCAAGGTAATGCCCAAATATAAAAAGCTCCCACGTGTGCTCGATAAGATATGCACCGTTTACGTTGCATTTTTCAGGGGCACGCCTATGGTAGTACAGTTGCTTCTCGGATATTTCGTTCTTCTGCCGTCCTTGGGGATTGCCGCGGACGGAGTAACCGTTGCAATAACTATTTTCGGTCTTAACAGCGGCGCGTACGTTTCCGAGATGATGCGCTCCGGCATACAGTCGGTTGACGGTGGTCAGCTTGAGGCTTCAAGGGCACTCGGTCTTACTTATTGGACGTCTATGATGAAGGTAGTAATACCGCAGTCCGTAAAGAACATACTTCCCACCCTCGGTAACGAGTTTATATCGCTTGTCAAGGAAACGTCGGTCGTCAGCTTCATAGCGGTTGTCGATATAACCAAGGCTTTCCGTTCGATAGGCGACGCAAACTATGAATATATTATCCCTTATCTTATGCTTGCGGCAGTATATCTCATTCTCGTATTGCTTATAACGTGGGGAATTAAGGTTATGGAAAGGAGAATGAAGCGCAATGAAAGATGAAAGCTTAAACGACGCTATCATATCCGTAAAAGACCTTAAAAAGAGCTTCGGCGGCACGGAGGTTCTCGACGGAGTCGATCTCGACGTATATAAGGGTGACGTCATAGCGATAATAGGCCCCAGCGGATGCGGAAAATCGACGTTTTTAAGATGCCTTAACTGCCTTGAGGACCCGAGCGGAGGCTCAATATTTTTCGAGGGAGAGGACCTTGCCGATATGAAAGTCGACATAAACGTCCACCGTCAGAAAATAGGAATGGTCTTTCAGCAGTTCAACCTTTTCAACAATCTTACCGTACTTCAGAATATAATGCTTGCACCGGTAACGGTGGCAAAGAAAAATCTGCGTGCGACAAAACGCAAAAACTTCTTTATAAAAGTATCGAATATCTTCAAAAAGAAAGATAACAAAAAAGAGCTTCTGCCGCTCGGCAAGACGAAAGCGGAATTTACCGAGGATGCAAAGAACAAGGCGATGGAGCTGCTCGGCAAAATAGGACTTACCGAAAAAGCCGACGTCTATCCCTCCACTCTTTCTGGAGGACAGAAGCAGCGTATAGCGATAGTGCGCGCGCTTGCAATGAACCCGAAGGTAATGCTCTTTGACGAGCCGACCTCCGCACTCGATCCCGAGATGGTAGGAGAAGTTCTCGACCTTATAAAGAAGCTTGCAAACGAGGGAATGACAATGGTAATAGTCACTCACGAAATGGGCTTTGCAAGAGAGATAGCAACGAGAGTTCTCTTTATGGCAGACAAGGGAATTGCCGAGCAGGGAACGCCGGAGCAGATTTTTGAGCACCCGCAGAACCCGAGGACTATACAATTCCTCAACGCCGTCCTATAAACGTGAGCTGCCGTATTCGACGACACCGAAAAACATTCACACAAAAAAATTCCGCGTCTGCGGAATTTTTTTAATATTATTAAGATAATAAAGAGTCAAAAATATTGACAACGGGTAGTTTATGTGATAGAATAGCAAAGTATTAGTTTTTTAAGGGGGAAGTGATTTTTTTGAAACACGAAAAATCATGCGGTGCGGTAATTTTCCGTAAGACGCACGGTAAGTATGCAGTGCTTCTCATAAAAAACCGATTTGCCGAGTTCTGGTCGTTCCCCAAAGGCCACGTTGAAGACGGTGAGAACGAGTATCAAACCGCCATAAGAGAGGTCAAGGAAGAAACCGGAATAGATATAAAGATAGAAAACGGCTTCCGTATGGAGTCGGTGTATCTTATAGGAAAAAAGAAGAATACGGAGAAAAAGGCGGTGTATTTCGCATCTCTTACGACGCGTGCATACGTCGAGCCGCAGTTTAACGAAATATCCGCATTCCGTTGGTTTTACGGGGATGAATTTCCTTATGACTGTTCTTTTGAGAACGACAGATTGATTTTTGACGAAGCACTTAAATTTATAAAAACAAGGTTCGGAGAGGCGAGCGAAAAAAGGTTATGACTTGGTTTTTTCTTTCAATAATAGCTCTTGTTTGTTGGAGCGGATCGGATTTATTCAGTAAAATAGGCTCAAAGCCCGACGATAAATACAGCCATTGGAAAATGGTAATAGCCGTCGGACTTGTAATGGGACTTCACGCCGCATACGAGATTTTCATAGGCGGTGTTCAGATAACTTTCAGCGACATTCTTACCTATATGCCGGCGTCGGCAATGTACATTCTTTCAATGGTGTTCGGTTACGTCGGGCTCCGTTATATAGAGCTTTCGGTATCGTCACCGATATGCAACTCCTCGGGCGCGCTTGCGGCAATACTTTGCTTCGTGTTCTTGCAGGAGATGCCCAGCGCCCTTCAATGGGTAGCGGTTGTTCTCGTAATGCTCGGCGTTGTCGGGCTCGGGTTTGCCGAGATGACGGAGAACGACGAGATAAAGATGATGCGTCAGGAGAAGGCGAACGTAAAATATACAAAGAGCTGGCTTGCACTTCTTTTGCCGATACTTTACTGTGTTATCGACGCTCTCGGAACGTTTATAGATTCCGTAATTCTTCGCGAGGAGGACACGGGTACGTTCCTTGATAACGTATTCCCGACCGTACTTGACGAGTCGGTTGCAAACGTAGCATACGAGCTTACTTTTCTTGCAATGGGCATAGTAGCCGCAATTTACGTATTTGCAATACGCAGAGAAAAGATAGCACCTCGCCGTGATGGACCGAAGCTTATCGGCGGAGTATGTGAAACTGCGGGACAGTTTGCATACATATTTGCATTAAGCGATACGGCACACGTAGGCTTTTCTGCGGCAATAATCTCCGCATACTGCGCACTCTCTGTGGTATGGAGCAGAATTTTCTTAAAGGAAAAGCTCTCGTGGAAGCACTACCTTGCCATCGGCGTTGCGTTCGTCGGCATAGTAATGCTCGGCGTCCTTGACGAGTTATAAGTGAGGGGCTGCCATATTTGGCGACACCGAAAAAGTCGGTTTATATACATTTACAAATAAAAAATCCGACTTACTTTTACAAAAAGCAGTAAATGAGAAAAATAATAAGGTTGAAATTCTAACGAATTTCTCCATTTTATGACTTTTTCTTGCGCCGTTTTTGCCCCTCGACGTACAAAGTACGCCTATCAGGACAAAAACAACGCATTTCGCCTAAATCTGCCTATCCCCTTATAAAGTTTATGGCTGTTGCAAATTTAATTTGCAACAGCCTCTTAGGTATTTTCAGTTTTCGGAATTTTGAGTGCTTTCGCCGTTTTCGTCCGTCGACTTTACCGAAACCTCGGCGGCTTTTCTTATCATATCGGAAAAGTCCTTGTCGGGCTCAAAGATAACGGCGTCAAAGTAGTTCGTGTTTGCAAAGACAATTATTGATTTATCGGCTTTTATAATATTCTGCGAGTAATTGTAAAAACGTATATTGCCGTACTTTTGGCGCAGAGCCTTTTTCGTACCCTTTTCGTACTTTTCAAACGTAACGGAATCGGATATCGGATAAAAGCAGACGTATCCGCCCCGCTTGCCGACGTACTTGTCTATATAAAAATCATATCCGCCGTTTCTCTCGTTTAGCATATAGATATAAGAGGTCATATCGTATCTTATGAAAAGATAGATCGAGGCGGTAAGGGATATAAGGGCAAGAGAGGATAAAATCGCTTTTGCAACTCCGCTTCCCGTACCTGCAAAAATCACCGTCATAATAAGCAAGGCGGCGTATATTGCCCGAATGGCGTTATCTGTTCTTTTGGGCGAATACTTCATAATTCCTCCGAAAATAAAGCGAAAGGCTTGAATAATGAAAGATTTTGATAAACTTATAGAAACCTGTCTTTTGGAGCTTGACAAAACAGGTATAAAATACGGCAACGTAATAAAGTGGAAAATAAACACGAGAGCCAAAAAAAGATGGGGGCAGTGTCGCGTTTTGCCCGACGAAAAGGGCTTTGAAATTTCCATATCGAAGCGCTTGCTCGACGATAACGTTCCCGATAAAAGCGCGAAATCAACGATAATACACGAGCTTTTGCACACCTGCAAGGGTTGCCGCGACCACGGCACCGAATGGAAAAAACTCGCCTACGTCGTAAACTCCGAGCTTGGATACAATATAAAGCGTTGTACCTCCGCCGCCGAGCAAGGAATTTGTGAGGAGAATACCGTAAAACAAGCAAAATATGCGGTCAGGTGTCTGAAATGCGGTAAAATTTACGAGAGGGAACGAAAGTCCAAACTTATAAAAAATCCGCACAGATACCGTTGCGGCGTATGTGGCGGCAAGCTCGAAGCCGCATTTTCGAGTGGCGGCAAAAAAACTTGATTCGTTCGTATTGCTTCCATATAAACAATAAGGATCTGTAATTTTTACAGACCCTTTATGTTTTAAGGCTTGATTCTTACGCTTCGGTCTTCTTTACGATTTCCTTGTCGCCGTAATAACCGCAGGCGGAGCATACGCGGTGGGCGGGATTGTATTCGCCACACTTTGCGCATTTAACCAATGTAGGCGCGGTCAGCTTGCTGTTGTTTGATCTTCTCAGATTGGTACGAGAATGTGACTGTCTTCTCTTCGGTACTGCCATAAGAGGACACCTCCTTAAATGAATACTAATAACTTACGCTTGAATTATACAACAAAACTTAATCGTTTTCAAGTAGTTTTTGCAAAATTGCAAGTCTGGGATCAATTTCTTTTTTCTTCGGGCAATCACACGGACCGAAATTAAGGTTTTTACCGCATTTCGGACAAAGCCCTGCGCATTCCTCTTTACACAGGAACCTTGTTGGAAATTCAAGAAGCAGATCCTCCACGATTTCACGGTCGATGTCCAAAAGGCCGTTTTTAACGATGACGTAATCGTCATTGTCTTCGTTTTGGAGAGTGCCTGAAATTGCAACGGTGCGATTGAATTCGAGGACGAATGTGCCAAAAACGTCCTCCAGACATCTTGCACAGCGCGTCTTGTAATCGATCTCGGCGCGAGCGTTAAGAACGGTGTAACCCGCATTGTCGCAAACCGAGCCCGAAACTCTGACGGGCGCTGTAAAAGAAACGTCGTCGGGCGGTATGATCTGATTTTTCTCGTCGTTTACGTCAATGGCATACTGAAAATCTATTTTCGATACCTTGCCGCTTATGAGCGATGATAAATCAATAACCATAACT
>CAMGRB010000092.1 GCA_946061315.1 uncultured Clostridia bacterium
CTCGGTTGTTATAAGAGGGAAGCGGGTAAGGGTGATTGCATCGAGGTTTTCTTTGTTCATATTTACGGCGGTTATTTGGTGGTTGTCGTAGGTTGTATAGTAGTAAATGCCCTTGTCGGCGTTGCAGCAGGACGTATAGATTGTTATTTCGTACTTGTCCTCTGTGAGATGGCAACAGCCTCTTTGCTGGTCAACCGAGCCGAGAATGTGGAAAAATTGGCTAACACTCTCCCCCTCGCCCTCTCCCGAAAAAGAGTTCATTTTTGTAAACGCAACACGAACAAAGCGTGACTGCGAGGAAAGATCGCCCGGCAGTCCCATAGCGCCCATGCCCCTGCTGTAAGTTTTAAGCGGAAGCTTTTCCGAAAATAGATTTTTCGGATTATCGGTTGACAAGCCGATATAATTATTAAGGTTAAACATCTGCATATCAAACGGCGGATTGTTGGTAAGAACGCCGACGGGGTTATCATATACCTTTATTCCGCTTGATACCGCCTCAAGAGTTATCGCCTCGTTTTTATCGGCAATTATCCAATGGAGGCTTGCAACGGGGAGCTTTTCGGAAAATGGCGTCGCGGTAATATTGATTTTATCTATCAGTCCCCGAGCCTCCTCTACCGAAGCGCATTTACCGAGGATCCACGGTATAAGCTCAAACTGCGCTATATTGTCCTTGTCGCTTTTAAGTTCATCCGAATAGACGGCGTTGCCGACGAAATTAAGCCCTGCCATGCAAAGACCTTTTTCGTTCATTCCGTCATAATAAAGCGGATAATCGGCTACAACGTGCGCCATTCCTATCATGGCGTAATGCGTTTTCATAACGCCCGCGTTTTTAAGATTGAAAACGTAGTTTCTCGGTGTGACGGTTACCTCGTCGCCGTACGAAAACTCGTAATCAAGCGTTCTGCCAAAATAGAAATCCTTCGTTTTATAGGTTGCGGCTGTGCACATATTTTTCTCCTTGTTTTTCACGGTAACGTTAGTTTTTATCTCTCGCCTCTGTCAAACGAGGTAAGGTCCTTTATGACCTCGCCTGCGATTATAAGCCCGACAACAGACGGAACGAACGACACAGAGCCGGGGATATCACGGCGCTCTGTACTTTTTCTTGTCGTATCCGGAGGGCATATACAGTGTGAGCGACAGCTTATCGACATATCCTCGATAGGTCTTATCGGCTTCTCTTTTGAATAGACTACTTTTAGTTTGTCTATTCCGTTTTTCTTACATACGTTTCTCATAACCCTTGCAAGAGGACAAATCGACGTTTCAAAAATATCCGCTACGCGAAACGCGGTGGGGTCAACCTTGTTGCCTGCGCCCATCGAGCTTATAACGGGCACGTTTGCCTCCTTGGCGCAAAGAATTATTTCTTTTTTGCCCGTCACCGTATCTATTGCGTCGATTACGTAGTCGTACTCGGAAAAGTTAAACTGATCCTTCGTGTCGGGCATAAAAAACGTCTTGTAGGTGCGCACCTCGCACTCGGGGTTTATCTCATTTACCCTTTCCTTTGCGACGTCCACCTTGTATTTGCCGACGGTTTTGGTGGTGGCTAAAATCTGACGGTTGATATTTGTAAGGCACACGCGGTCGTCGTCGATAAGGTCAAGTGCCCCAACACCCGAGCGCGCAAGCGCCTCAACCGCATATCCGCCAACACCCCCGACGCCGAACACCGCCACTCTGGAATTTTTCAGCTTTTCCATAGCCTCTTTGCCGAGGACAAGCTCCGTTCTTGAAAATTTATTAAGCATATTATCTCCGATAAGTTAATTTTTATAAGTCTTTTAAGCGGTCTTGCCGCAATTATATTTTATCACCGATATGTGCCATAATCAAGTAATTTTTAACGGCAATAAACAAAAAGGGGATATAAGGTATACTTTCTTATCAGTATCAGTATCAGTAACAGTATCATCTTTCTTTTGTTTTTTTTGAAAACCATATGCTTTTTTGCTTTCGTACAAAAAACGGGGTTGAACCTCACGGTTTCAACCCCTTATTTTTATTTGTTTTCTTTGGGCGGAACTTTTGCGGCTATCTGCGGCGGTACTTCGTCGTAGCGGATGAAGTGGAAGGTGAAATTGCCTCTGCCCTGCGTAAGAGCACGGAGGGCAATTACGTAGTCGGTCATTTCCGCTTTGGGCACCTCCGCCTCGACGACGGTATAACCGTCACGCTTGGTGTCGGGCTCCATACCGAGCACTCTGCCGCGGCGTTTGTTAAGGTCGCCCATAACGTCGCCGACCATAGATTCGGGCACAGTGACAAGAAGTCTGCCGACGGGCTCGAGCAAAACGGGATTTGCCTTTACAAGCTCCCTATAAGCAAGCTTTGCCGCAAGCTTGAATGATATTTCGTTTGAGTCAACGGGGTGATACGAGCCGCCCGTAAGGTCTGCCGCAAGCCCGACCATCGGATAGCCGAGCAAAACGCCCTCTTTCATAGCCTCCTCAAGTCCCTTTTCAACTGCGGGATAATAGCCCTTTGGCACCTCGCCGCCGACAACGCTCTGGGTAAAGGTAAGCCCGTCACCCTCCCCGTGTGAGAAGGTGATTTTTACGTGGCCGTACTGTCCCGAGCCGCCCGATTGCTTTTTGTGCTTGCCCTCGGTTTCTATTCTCTTGGTTATCGTTTCTCTGTACGCTATTTTCGGAGTTTCGAGCTTTGCCTCGACCCCGTATCTGTTTTTGAGCTTACACATAACCGTGTCAAGATGAACGTCACCTATACCCTTTATGAGCAGCTCGCCCGTTTCGGCAAAGTTTTCAAACTTGACGGTTTTGTCCTCGTCGAGAATTTTCGCTATCGAGGCAGCTACCTTATCCTCGTCTTTACCGAGAGTCTTTATAGCCATCGTCATATTTGCCTCGGGGAACACTATTTTTGCGTACTCTGTGTCTGATTTTTCGCAAAGAGTGTCGTTTGTATCGGTATTTGCAAGCTTGGGGATAACGCCTATATCGCCGCAGGCAAGAGCGTCAACCTCTGTCTGCTTTTTGCCGCATATGGTGTATATTTTCGAGAATTTCTCCTCCGTGCCACCCTTCGTGACGTTTTTAAGCGTCATATCCTTTTTAAGCTCTCCGTTCATAACCTTGAAGAACGAAAATCTTCCGACAAACGGGTCGGCTATCGTCTTAAAGACGAAAAGCTTACACTCTCCCTCGCGTTCTATCGACACGGGGTCGCCGTTTATATCCTTTTCCTCTTTCTTTGCCGTGTGCCTCGGGAACGACTCGGCAATAGCGTCGAGCATTGCGTAAATGCCCCACATATTTACGGCGGAGCCGCACCATACCGGCACTATCGAGCCTGTTATTATTCCGTTATGTAGAGCAAGCGCACATTCCTCGGCGGTAAATTTCTCGCCGGCGAAGAATTTTTCCATCATCTCGTCACTTGTCTGCGCTATTGCTTCCATATATATTTCTTCATACTTTGCGGCGATATCTCTCATCTCGTCCGTCATCGGAATTTCGCATCTTTCGCCGCCCTTTGTGTATTTGAAGCCTTTCATTGTGGGAAGGTCTATCATCGACACCTCCCCGCCCGTTTTTACGGGAATAAAGACGGGGCAAAGGGCGTTTCCGAATTTGTCGTGAAGCTCCGAGAAGACGCGGTCAAAATCTGCGTCGGGGTCGTCGCATTTGTTTATAAAGAAAATTCTCGGTATCTTTGCTTCCTTTGCGTTGTACCACGCAAGCTCCGTTCCTACCTCCATGCCCGATTTTGCGTCAACCGTGATTATCGTTGCGTCAGCCACACGAAGTGCGCTTGCAACCTCTCCCGCAAAGCCGAGAAAGCCGGGGGTGTCTATAAGATTTATTTTGATATCCTTCCAGACAAGATTTTCAACGGAAAGTCCTATCGAAATTTTTCTTTTTATTTCCTCACTGTCATAGTCGGATACGGTATTTCCCTCCGACACCTTGCCCATACGCTCGATAGCGCGGCTACCAAAAAGCATCGCCTCAACGGTAGAGGTCTTGCCGCTTCCGCTATGGCCCGTCATACAAATATTACGAATGTTGTTGGTAATAAATTTTGCCATTGTGCTTTTCCTCTTTTCGTTTCGTTACACGGAACGTAAGTTCCATATACAATATAAGTATATCATTTATTCTATGTCATATCAAGTCTTTTTGTGCGATTTGTCAAAAAATATTAAAATTTTTTTATACTTTTGTGCATATCGTCCGTATTTATCGGAAAGTATTTTATGAGTTTTACGGTAAATATATTGTCTGGGCATAACGTTTTTTGCCCGAAAAGCGCGAAAAGTATGGGATAAAGGGGTAAAATACGCCAAAAATAAACTTAAAATTCACATACTGTACATATTTTTATGTTAAAATATTAAGTAATAAATTCCAAAAGGGAGGTAAAAATATGCCAAAAGCCAACAAAGAATTAACGAAAATAACCCCCCAACTTCTCTCCTACGTTGATATGTGCACGAAAAACACCACGATAGCTCCCGAGCTTTACAAGCAATACGACGTTAAAAGAGGGCTGCGCGACCTTGACGGCAAGGGCGTTGTTGCAGGTCTTACCGAAATATCGGAGATACAGTCTTTTGAACAAAAGGACGGCAAAGAGGTCCCCTGCGAGGGACAGCTTTTTTACAGAGGAATAAATATTTACGATCTTGTAAAAGGTTTTATTGACGACGGCAGATTCGGTTTTGAGGAAACTGTTTATCTTTTGCTTTTCGGCTCTTTGCCGAATACGGAAGAGTTAAATGAGTTTACGGGGCTGCTTGCAGGCTACAGAAGTCTGCCGCGCAATTTTGTAAGGGACGTAATAATGAAAGCGTCGGGCAAGGATATGATGAACACTCTTGCAAGGAGCGTTTTAACTCTTTATGCCTACGACGACAAGCCGGACGATACCTCGATACCGAACGTACTGCGCCAGGAACTTCAACTTATAGCGGAGCTTCCTCTGCTTGCCGTTTACGGATATCAGGCTTATAATTATTATGAAAAGAAGAAAAGCCTTATAATACACCAGCCGAAAAAGTCGCTCTCTACGGCGGAAAATATACTCTATATGCTCCGCAAGGACTCAAAATACACGCCGCTTGAAGCGAGGATACTCGACCTTGCACTTGTGCTCCACGCAGAGCACGGAGGAGGCAACAACTCGACGTTTACGACGCACGTTGTGTCCTCATCGGGCACGGACACCTACTCGGTAATAGCCTCCTCGCTCGGTTCTCTTAAAGGTCCGCGCCACGGCGGAGCAAACGTCAAGGTCGTTGAGATGATACACAATATAAAATCGAATATTTCGGACTGCACCGACGAGGACGAGATAAGAGATTATCTTCTCAAAATACTTCGCGGTGAGGTATTCGACGGCAAGGGTCTTATTTACGGAATGGGACATGCCGTTTATTCCCTCTCCGACCCGAGAGCCAACGTGTTCAAGGGATTTGTCAAAAAGCTCTCCGAGGAAAAGGGGCTTGAAAAGGACTACCGTCTTTGCGAAACTATCGAGAGGCTTGCCCCCGAGGTAATAGCAAAGGAGCGCCACATTTACAAGGGCGTTTCGGCAAACATAGACTTTTACAGCGGCTTCGTTTACAATATGCTCGGGTTGCCGAAGGAGCTTTTCACCCCGATATTTGCAATATCGAGAATAGCGGGCTGGTCGGCGCACAGGCTTGAGGAGCTTTTGCTCTGCGGCAAGATAATACGCCCCGCCTACAAAAACGTATCACCGCGCGTTCCCTACGTTCCGATAAGCGAAAGAAAATAAAGCGCACTTTTACAATAAAAAGTGACGCTCTGCGTTATTTATAAAAAAACGGCTATCCCGCAAGAGATAGCCGTTTTTATTTCTATATGAAGATTATTCGATTTCCATAGTTTCAAGGAGCTTCTTTAAGTTTTTAAGTTCCTCGGCGGTAAGAGTTATGCCTTTGCCGAGCTTCTCGTGATCTTCCTGCCATACACGGATATCGTAAACAGGCTCACGCTCGTTCCAGCTTACAAGGTTTACTTCCTTTACCCAGCCGTTGTTGCTGTCAGAAACGGTTCCGAAATTCTTCACGATTTCATACTTGAACTCTGCCATGAATGTCCCCTCCTTATATTTTACCGCTCGAGATAACAAAAGCTATCCGCTTGTAACTACCTTGATTTTAACATACTTTTTATAAAATTA
>CAMGRB010000093.1 GCA_946061315.1 uncultured Clostridia bacterium
ATGTATATTATATTTCAAAATATATTACGGGACACAAAAAAACAAAGCTCCTTGTTATTACTTTGATAAATTTTACAATGTACAATGTTCAACCGCTCGTTATTTTTATTTTTAATGGAACTTATTTTTAATTAGATTTTTGGTTAAAAATTCAAAACAATCGACTAAATCTATATCACCAAAATCCCTACTTGAGCTTATATCATTTTTCACGTTAGAATCTCATACTTTTATTTCAAGGGAAATTGATGTTTTGCGATTTCTATTTCGGTAATTGTGGCAGGCATATTGCGCCATATTATATCTTTTGCCTTTGCAATAACGGATTCCATATCCGATTGATTATAAATGAACAGATCTAATACCTTTATACCTAATATTTCGGAATTTTTTAAAAATATTAAAGCTCTATCAAATATTTCTTGATTATAATTTGTAAAACCGTCTTGTGGGTTAAATCCGACTACAACATAAGCGCAATCAACCTCAAGAAGTTTTTTAAAAAGCTTAGCTCTAAATTGTTCTTTGGTTTCCACAATCCTTTCAATCGTTTCTTCAGAAAGCAAATTCATTTGCGAATCATAGCATAATGCGCAAAGTGTTTCATTCTTATTGTTGCCAACAAGGGTAATCAACCGATTTTTAATTTCTCGTTCGTTATAACCCAAAATCGAATTACCCAACTCAAATTTACGACTATTTATCTTTTTAGCTATTGGAACAATGATTGTCAAAAATAATGCGGTTGTATTAGTTATACCTTCAAATTTGCAAAGATCGTTTTCAGTAGCGTCAAGAACTCCCGCCAGGTCGATAAAGCTTTCTATCAATAAATTTTCATTTCCGTTTAACTTTCTCGTAGGATTAACAAAGAACAAGAGATATTCCAAGAGTTCACTTTCACTAAGGCTATCGACTCCCTCTCTTCTTATTTGTTGACATAACGCGTCCCGCCTTTCTTTTGCACTTTCGGCAACTTTCCCCTTATGCTCATTATTCAAATTCTCTTGTTTGTCCCGCCTTTTTATATCCATTGACTTTCCTTTAAAATAAAATAATAAATCCATTTTATCATATACCATCCACGCATTTCAACATATTAAACCTATTTAACTAAATACATTGAAAAAAATATAACAATCGGAAAAAATGTTTTACGATGATATGCACCTTCGATGATGACATACGCCTACGGCGATGATATGCCATTGCTTTCGCAATGGATAAAAAATTACTGCAGAAAAGGTATTCTTTTCTGCAGTATTTTTTGTGAGTAATTAATGAAAAAGATACAAAATTGAAAGCGGATTAGTGGGTTCAAAAACGGATGATTTTTACCAAAGCGGTTTCAATTATAATGAACGGTGGAAATTATCCATTCGAATGTACGTAAGATAACGAAACAAGGCGCCTTTCCGATCGAAAACGCCCTTTGTGTGCGTACGATTTCTTTCCGAGCTGCTTTTGAGTGCAACTCCAATGGAGTTCTCAAAGCGTTCACCTCATTCAATCGTTAAGATATCCGAAAAACCCGTAATATCAAACACTTCCCGAACGTCATTCGAGACGTGGATCAACTTGAGTCCCGCTTTATGCGCCAAAACCTTTTGCGTTTTGAGAATTACGCGCAGTCCGGCGGAAGAAATATAATCCAGTTTTTCCATGTCCAACACAAGCGATTCCGCACTGGAAAGAGCGGCGGATATTTCCGTTTCCAACTCGGGTGCCGTTACGGTGTCCAACCTTCCGATAAGGGCAAGGGTTTCATTGTTTCTCTTTTCAATTTTAAGACTCATAATAAATACCTATCCATCGTATTGAATCACATTCATACGTCCTATAACGATGCCTACTTTCACGCTGCAAGAAAGCTGAAGAACGAAAGCTTTTGTCGGCTTTGATAGATCTGTTTCCCTTCCTACTTACTCATGGAGCATCTCTTCTTTCTCTACAAACGGAATCAGCTTTTCACGGAGCAAACCCAACGCCTTCTTCCTCATTTCTTCGCCCCAACGATTCCCTTTCAGCATACTCGTGCAACAACGGAACCATGCCAAAGGATGCAACCACTTGACTTCGGGATTTGTTTTCTCGGCTTCTTCCACGGTGTCGCACCCGAAATAGCCGCGGAAAAACTTTTCGTAAATTTCCTTAACGGTTGCCGTCGGCATTTTGTAAAAGGCATTGTATTCCTCCTGTTCCGATGAAGCGTATATCATCGAAAACAGGATTCTTGAAATATCGAACATGGGAGTTCCAGTGCTGAGCTCGCCCATGTCAATGAGACAACATTCTCCGTTCTGCACCATGATATTATTGATATTCAAATCTCCGTGCAAACAGGTATCACCGTCCGGTACGAGATCTAAGAACCGATGCAGATAGTTTCTTTCTTCCTCGGTAATCCCCGTGATATTTTTGATATCCGCACGATTTGCTTCTTTAAAGGAAGGAATTTCCGGGTCCTTGGTACGTATGGAATGAACTTGTTTACAGATGTCTACATACAAACCTGCGTATTCGTCGAGTTTTGCGTTTTCCGAGCGCATAAGTTCCCCGAGAGTTTTAGCCTTGATCAGCTCGTACACCACGCCCTTTCTGCCGTTTGCCTCGACGATATCATAGGAAATTGCCGTCGGGATTCCCATCACGAACGCCTTCTTGGCGAGAGCTTTTTCATGTTCGATAAATTTCGTATCGGTATTGTCGTAATACAGCTTGATGATAGTCTCGTCGTCAATACGAAAACACTCGCCGCACGCGCCTCTCCCGATCACCTCACAGCCGTCGATGGAAATCGTACGCGCCGCGGGTACGATCTCCATAATTTCCGAAAAACCCGTGACGTCAAATATATTCATTACGTCAGAGCTGACCCCTATAATTTTGAAAATCTTCTTTCCGCAACGTTTTTTAAGACTTAACAACACGCGTAAACCTGCGCTCGAAATATATTCCAGTTCTGCGGCATTGATGACAACACCCTCTGTGTCGCCGGGAGCAACCGCCAAAACGTCTCCAAACTGTTGCGCATTGACAGAATTGATGCTTCCATCCACGCTCACGTAAGTCATATTGTCTTTAATTTCCATTTTTGCATTCATTGATGTTCTCCTCCTTTTATTAAATACTCTTTCGACTGTTGCTTTCAATTCATCATACATTTTCAGGTCCGAAAGTCGGGCAAATCTGTCCACGTACTCACGATAAAGCCATTCTTGTTTTTCCCTGCCATATTGAAATTGGCTCCAGACCGATTCGCCACTCTCCGCAAGATTGCTCTCTACGTCACAGATATTGGCGAGTTTATCGGCACACACCAGCATGGCACATTTCCTGTCACAGGATGCAATGGCGTCCAAAGTCGACCTTTTTCTCTCCTCCCACGAAAGACTTTTATCCTCCGTATCGAAAAGGACGATCCTAAGCACTTCCTCGCCAAATTGATGGACGATCTCTTCGGGCGCAACTCCGCCGTCCTCAATCGTGTCATGCAAAAGACCTGCACAAATCAAATCGTCGTCCGCACCGTTCCTTGCCAACACATTGGCAACGGAAAACGGATGCACGATATATGGTTTTCCATCCTTGCGCTTTTGGTGACCGTGAACCTCAAGCGCAAACAGAAATGCTTTTTCTATCTTATTAGTCATACGTCGCCTCACTTGACGTCAAACGCAACGGTCAGTTTGTTCTTTCCCATCGCATTTTCATATTGAATGTCCGAAGCCAGTTTCTTGACCATAAAGATTCCCAAGCCCCCGATGTCGCGCTCTTCGACGGCAAGGGTTACGTCCGGCTCTTGAGCGGTGGTAGGATCATAAGGTATGCCGTCATCCTCAAACAAAAGCGACAATTTTTTTTCATTTCCCGTTACCGTAATCCCGGCATTTTTCGCCTGACTGTAATAAACGATATTGGAATATATCTCGTCAACCGCAAGCTGCACCTTGTTTGCGACTTTCATCGGAACTTCCCATTCTTTCAAGGTGTTTTCAATGAACTCCGTGATCGTTTTGATGGAAGCCTTATCGGGTACCCCCGAAATCTCCGCTCTTTTGTCTTTCTGATTGAATTTGACGCACAGCATGGTGATATCGTCAAACTGTTCTGCCCCTCCGACAAAAGCGTCTAAATCGGCTTTAATTGCAGGAAGAAGCTCGGAAGGCGTCTTCTCGCTGTTTTGCATGAGCACTTTGCCCAGTCTCGCCATACCGTATTGCTCGTTTTTGCCGTTCATTGCTTCCGGAATGCCGTCGCTGTATTGGAAAATCTTATCACCGGGCTCGAGCTGTACGCTACCGCTCTTATAACGGATTCCCTCCATACCGGCAAGGACAAAGCCCGATTTGACTTTGAACGGTTCATACGTCCCGTCCTTGCGACAAAGGAACGGCGTCTCGTGGCCTGCGTTTACGTAGCGAAGTTCTCCCGTTTTCAGATTCAACACACCCTCGAATGCCGTAATGAACATTTCTTCGCTGTTTGAAGAACAAAGAATGTCGTTGACCTCGGTAAAAACTTCGCCAAGATCGTCGTGGAGCCCGGTATGATCCTTGATAAGCGTTTTCCCAATCACCATGAACAGCGCGGCAGGAACGCCCTTTCCCGAAACGTCGGCAACGACGAAGGCAAGGTGGTCATCGTCCACCATAAAGAAATCGTAGAAATCGCCGCCCACCTCTTTGGCGGGGTCCATCGTGGCGTAAATATCAAACTCGTCCCGATTCGGGAAGGGAGGGAAGATACAAGGTAGCATGGAGGTCTGAATCTTTGCCGCCACGTCAAGCTCGGCTCCGATACGTTCCTTTTCCGCGGTGACGGTCTCCAGCTTTGAAATATACGCCCCTATCTCATGGTACATTTTTGAGAAGGAATCCGCGAGATCCTTGATCTCATCGTTATTTTTTACAACGATTTCGGGCGCGGTTCCGTCTTCCAGATGCTCTACCATACCCAGCGAGGCTTCGTTCAACTGCCTTATGGGCATGACGATGCGGCGTCTCATGTAAATAATCCAAAGAATTCCGCTTACGACGGCAATCAGCGTTTCAAGGAGTATAATCTTGACGATATAATTCACTTTTGCTGAATTCAAAAGATCCATATCCTTCACGACGCCGACGAGAGCGACTACGTTTCCGCCGTCCTCCTTGATTGGATATACGCTCGTGGTGTATCCCTTTCTTTCGTACATGAAGTTGTGATAATTTGAGCCTCCTTTCAAGATAGAATCATAGGCGTTCAGAATTTCCTCGCTGGCTGTATCTCGATATCCGATGTCATATGGAGTAAATCCGCTTTTTTTACTGACAACATTGTATATGTATTCTCTCTCTTTGGAGTCGGTATGTAATTTTGCAACATATATGACACTGCAATCCTCCGCGTCCGCCGTGTGCTGGAGCTGTTCTCGAATTGCATTATACTCATCATCTGCTGTTTTGTTTTCCAGATATTTGTCAAGCTCCCCTGCGTCAATGCCGAGAGCTACATATTCCGCAATGCCGTTTGCGATGTCCGTATACTGCTCTTTGAGTACATCTGCAAATTCAAAATAACCGACGATTCCGATCGCAGCAGACAAAAGCATGATCAGTCCGATCAAGGCATTAAAAATAGGACGTATCAAGGATCTCGTAAATTTTCGTTTCTGTTTCATATATTGTTCTCCGTTTTGCAAGTACGATGGCTTTTATAATTCCGCATGAACCTCCCACAAGCCATCCACATTCTTTTCGCTCTTGAATGACTTCGTAAAGGCGGAAACGATCTTTCTACCCATTTCGTCCATTATATCCGACAACGGCGTGTATCACACTTTTTTCATTACATTATACAGGCAAAAGTGCAACAAAAATGCAACACAAAACCGCCATAACGGGAAAACATTCCATATTCCTCGAAAAAACCTACGGTTTTTCGTGTATTATTTACCCAAGCCGCGGAAGTGCCGCAGTCGTGATCTCCGCCCAGGAATACTGCATCATATACTCCCCGTGATAGGAATTGACCGCATACGGGATGTGGCGGAGAAAATCGTAATAATCGCAGTCCACCGACGCACAGTCTATGGCAATGCTGTTACGGTTCTTGAGAATGATATTCCCCACACCCGCATCGGAAAGAACATTTTTCATGTCCGCAATCAGATTCCGCAGGTTGCTCTGCCTGGA
>CAMGRB010000094.1 GCA_946061315.1 uncultured Clostridia bacterium
GATCTGAGTTCAGAAGAAGAAAAATAGCGTCGTCGCTCCTTGAGTGCATAATTTCGTATTGCCGAAAGTACAGCATTAAAAGGCTTATGCTTGAGGTGCGCGTTTCAAACGACGCCGCGGTTTCCTTATACAAAAAATTCGGCTTTAAGGTTGACGGGGTAAGCAAAAACCACTACTTTGCGCCGACGGAGGACGCATATCTTATGTCACTTGCGATTACAGACACTCTGTGACGTATTTTTAAGAATTTTATTTTGCGAGGCTTAAAATGTATATACTCTCTTTTGAATCCTCCTGTGACGAAACCGCTTGCGCCGTGTGCGAAATGAGCGACACGTCACGGACAATAAAATCGAATATAGTAGCGTCGCAGGTAGATACTCACGCTCTTTACGGCGGCGTTGTGCCCGAAATTGCAAGCCGTGCGCATATAGAGGCAATTTCAAAAATAACATATGAGGCACTTTCGCAGGCAAACCTTACACTAAAAGATATTGACGCCGTAGCGGTAACTTACGGTCCCGGGCTTATAGGCGCTTTGCTCGTTGCAGTCAATTTTGCAAAATCTCTTGCATTTGCAAACAATATTCCGCTTGTGCCCGTGGATCACATAAAAGGTCACATAGCTGCCGCATATCTTACCCATAAGGAGCTTAAACCGCCGTTTTTGGCGCTCGTGATGTCTGGCGGGCACACGTCCTTTTACGACGTAAAATCATACACGTCCCTTGACGAAATAGGCTCAACGAGGGACGATGCGGCGGGCGAATGCTTTGACAAGGCGGGGCGCGTTCTCGGTCTTCCCTACCCGGGCGGGCACGCTATGGATATACTCGCTTCAAAAGGCAATTCCGACGCTATACGTTTTCCCTCTCCGTCAATTAAGGACTCGCTTGATTTTTCGTTCAGCGGTCTTAAGACGTCGGTTATAAATTACGTCAACACCAAAAATCAAAAGGGAGAACAAATATGCAAGGAGGACGTTGCCGCATCTTTTACGAAAGTAATTGCGGAAGCGGTACAATCAAAGGTTGACGAGGCTCTTTTGAAAACCGGCTACGACAAGGTCGTTCTTGCCGGAGGGGTGAGTGCAAACTCGCACATAAGAAAAGCCATAGACTCTCTTTGCAAAAAGAGGGGTGCACACTTCTTTGCGCCCGAAATAAGCCTTTGCGGTGACAATGCCGCCATGATAGGCGCGCAGGGATATTATGAATTTATTGACGGCGTAAGGGCCAACGAATCCTTAAACGCCTTCCCGAGTTGAAAATCAAGTGAAAGTGCGGTAAGACAAAATATGAAAATAGATATAAAGTATTCCGGCAATATAATAAATCTTCCCGCATCGGTTGCGGATTTTGTCGAAAGAGCGACTAAAAACGATCTTGCGGTGATAATAAGCCTTGCAAAAAATATGGCTTATGCATCGTCTTTTGAAAATTACATAGCCGATTTTGCAAAAAATCTCGGCATGAGTGTCGATGAAGTCAAAAAATCACTTGTTTTCTGGTCGGAGTGCGCTGTCATCTCGGTGGACTCGTTTGACTCTCTTGTGACGGATATGGTGACGGACAATCCGACGCTTTCAAACGCTCTGCCCTCTTATACGGGTGAGCAGATAGCAAAATTTGTCGAGCGCAACAAGGATATGGCTTCCCTTTTCTATAACTGCCAGAGCATTATGGGAAAGGTGTTCAACGCGCACGACCACAATAACGTAATATACCTCAAAAATTTCTACAAGTTTGACGATGAGTTTATTCTTCTTTTGCTTGCTCACTGCGTCGAGGTGGGAAAGCCGAACTGGGCTTACGTAAGAAAAACCGCCGCAAATCTGTATGATCAGGGCATTGATACGTATGACAAGCTTGAAGCTCATTTTGCGGACAGAAAAAACAAACGCTCCCTTGAATATAAAATAAGGAAGCTTTTCTCGATAGGAGAGCGTGAGTTTTCAAAGAGTGAAAAAGAGGTTATCGGCAAATGGATAAGCGCCGATATAAGCATAAAGCTTCTTGAAAAGGCTTACGACATAACCGTTGACAAAACCTCGAAAGCGTCCGTGAAATATGCGGCTAAAATAATAGACAACTGGCTCTCTGTCGGGATTACCACGCCCGAGCAGGCGGACGAAGCCGAAAAGAAATACAAGGAAAAGCAAAGCGCCTCCACCTTTAAGACTGACGACTTTTTTGAGGCGGCGCTAAAGCGATCCTACGGCACAAAGAAAAACGATACGGAGGGTAAAAAATGAGTTATCCGAGAAAAAACGTTGAGGCGGTAACCGAAGATTATGCAAGAAAGCGCAAGCTTCACGAGGCAGAAAGCAAATTGCGCCTTGATGAAATATATTCACGTATTCCCGAAATAAAGGAAATAGACAATGAGCTCTCCCGCACGGGTAGCGATATTATCCATGCGGTTTTCGGCGGCACGGGCAACGCAAACGAAAAAATTGCAGAGATAAAAAAGGAAAATTTAGCCCTGCAAAAAAGGCGCGCCGACATTCTTGTGTCAAACGGTTATCCCTCGGATTATACGTCGGTTAAGTACGACTGCGACAAATGCCGCGACACAGGGTACGACGGAATATATATGTGCGACTGCTTCAAAAAAGCGCTTGCGATGAAGGGCTTTGAGTCCTCGGGAATATCAAATCTCTTAAAAGAGCAAAATTTTGAAGCGTTCTCCCTCGATTATTACAAGGGGGATGAAAAGGTCTATATGGAGGACAACTACCGCGACCTTTACGATTTTGCGCATAATTTCGGAGGCGACAAGCGCAATTTTCTCCTGATGGGCGGCACGGGTCTTGGCAAAACGCACCTCTCTACCTCGGTTGCCAAGGTGGTTATCGAAAAGGGGTACGACGTCGTATATGAAACGGCGCAGAACATATTCTCCGACTTTGCCTCGGACAGATTCAGAAGCTCATATTCCGACACCGAGCCCTCGTCCGAAAAGTATCTTGACTGCGACCTGCTTATAATAGACGATCTCGGCACGGAGATGATATCGCAGTTTTCGGTATCTTGTCTTTACAATATAATAAACACAAGGCTCAACAAAAATCTGCCTATTATTGCAAGCACCAACCTCTCGGGTGAGGAGCTTCGCAAGATATATCAGGACAGAATAACAAGCCGTCTTTTCGGCAACTTCTACATAAAGCTTTTCGTCGGCAAGGACGTGCGCCAGCAAAAAATATAATCAAACCTACTAACAATACGGGCGGACAAAATCCGCCCGTATTTTTGTGTATAAGTGGCAAATATTTGAAAAAATGTTGACATAATTGGAATTTGGTATTATAATTAAATTGAAGGGTATGGAAAATTCTATAAACAAACGGAGGAATGCTTATGAAAAAGTTTATTGTTATTGCATTGGCGATTTTGGCGATTTTGTGCTTTGCTTCCTGCGATGAGAATGAGAGCACATCAACCGACACCCAAGACGTTACCGATACGCAAAGCGAAAGCGATATGGGGAACAATACTGATACAGAAAGCGATACTGATACAGAGAGTGATACCGATATTGCGGCAGATACGGATTATGAAAAGGAAGATGCAAGCGTTAAATTTGACGATAAAATAAATATAAAATGCCTTTACCTCGACGATTCATGGGATTTCGGTGCATATTCAAGAGCCACCCCGTACGACTATAACGAATATAATGAAATAAACGTTTTATACCTTCCCGAAAACTTTGTTTACAGCGTTTTAGTAGAGTACAAAGAGCCGATAGTTAGCATTGACAAAGCTTTGGACGGTAAGATTGCCGACGTTGTAGACAAAATAGATTTTTCCGAGGAGTTTTACACTTACGGCGTTAAAAAAATGATAACGGAAAATACAAAAGTTATCAAGCTTGACAGTTCAAGCATTATGTTGCTCTACGACGGTTTTTATGAGTATAATAAAGTTCAGAAAGAGGGGCTTCACGCTCTTTTTGAGGACGGTGGTATCAAAAAAGCTACCGTTGACGTATTCTCGTGTGATAAAGAGCCGACTGAAACTTATAAGATGGCAACGATGGACGGTTGCTTTTTCAAGGATAACATGGAAGGCGTTCTCTTAAAGACCTATGATGATTTCCTGTACTGTAAGGAAAATTACATTCGCTATAACCCTTCCGATAGCGAATTTTCAATAGACGGAAGCGTATTTGAACAATACGACGTATTTGTAACCTCCGCCAAATTGCACAATCCGTCCGGTTTTAAGATTATGGAGGGCAGATACGTTTTTACGGATACGATTTACTATAACGGTGACGATTCTTTGATTGCAGATAACACCCCGACAGGAACCGTAAAACTCGTAATGATTCCGAAAAGTGAAGAAAACGTACCCCTCAAATACAAGACTGCTTACACGACGGTTTTCTGGCACGCAATAGATACCTCGGAAAAGACCGTTTGCTTTGACGATAAGATTTTCTTTAACACTTATATTTCCGATCTCTTTATAAAAATCACCGGGCAAAGACCTCAATGGTTGGTCGAAAAATACGACAGTCTGTTTACGGTAAACGAATACGGAGAAAGAAATCTTACCTATATTCCGGAGATTTGTAACTATTATATATGTGTTGAGTTTGATCCGCAACCCGATAGAGGAATGTACATTCCTTACTACCCCGCCGCAGACAACATTATTGAAACGGCACTGACACATTTCTCGGCAGAATACCTGAAAACCGAAAATTGCAAAAAAGTAAGGATCAATTATTCAAGCGTTTTGTATTTGTATAGCGCAGAGGAATTTGAAAGCATACAAAAAGAAGGCTTGCACGCTCTTTTTGGTGACAGTTCGGTAACGAAGGCAACCGTCGGTATGTTCTCTATTGACGAGGATTTTGAAGGATATGAGAGCGTTTGTGTTTATTCGGATTCGGAGCCTTCCAAATTTAATTATACCTCAAATACAATCGGTCAGCTTATAACGACTTATGATGATCTTACCGAATTTTTGTCCGATTATGAACTTACCCTTACCGGAGATAAAATAAGCGAGGCAACGTTTGAAAACTACGACGTTCTTGCCATAAACACTTATTTCAACAGTGAACATTTCAAATTATCGGGATTTCGTATAATAGATGGCAAGTATTATCTTACTTACACAGGAACTTTGGGTTTTATAGACGATATAGATAAAATTGTTACAAGGTACGACGTAAGCCTTGTAATCGTTCCCAAGAGTAGCCCCGGTGTTGATTACGAAGCCGGAGAAATATTATTGTTCAGTGCGTCAAGTAATATAGACCATATGAGCACACCTTTTGACTATTGTGAGTAAACGCGTAATAAAAAGGCGGCTTGCCACCCTTTTAATTTTGAAATAAGAAAATTTTAGTAAGAGATTTAACTGACAAAGCACCAAATTTTAATAGTAAAATTCCTAAAATTATAATTTGAAAAATAGGTTTACAAAATTATATCTTTATACTATAAAAATTGAAAGGCATAGAAAATTCTATAAACAAACGGAGGAATGCTTATGAAAAAGTTTATTGTTATTGCATTGGCGATCTTGGCGATTTTGTGCTTTGCCTCCTGTGATGAGAGCACACCAACAGACACTAAAGACGTTACCGACACGCAAAGCGAAAGCGATACGGGTAACAATACAGACACACAGAGCGACACCGATACAGGGAGCGCTACGGACACACAGCGTGAAACCGAAATCGTCACCGGAACGGGAACTGTAACCGATACGGAAAACGACGAGACTGAACAAAACGTTACGTTTGATGAAAAGATTTTATTCAACATAAATCCTTGGGACGATGCACCGTATAATTCAAATTTTATCATGGGGCAAAATGAACGCCTTTACACTATTAACGAATACGGAGAGAGAAATCTCATCTATATGCCGGAAACCTATACCTACTACATCTGCGTTGAATATGATTTACCCGGAGTATTTTATCACAACTCTGGTATTTACTATAAAGACGATCCTTTTATTGAAAAATACGGTCCTTTGTACTATTTCGATATTATAACCAAGGGTGTACAAAAGATAATATCGGAAAACGTGGAGCAAATTCCGCTTACCCCTTCAAGCATTGTGTTTGTATATGATAGCTTCAGCGAGTTTGCAAGCATTCAGAGGGAGGGCTTGCACGGACTTTTCGGCGACGAATACGTAATAAGG
>CAMGRB010000095.1 GCA_946061315.1 uncultured Clostridia bacterium
GTTTTTATTGAAAAACATATTCAAATATTGTAAAATAAATATTAAGGACAAGTTTAACGGAGGTTAATTATGATTACCAAATTTACAGAAATAGCAGACGGTGTAAAACTTAACTATATTGAAACCGATAAATTCAAAACGAATTACGTATCGTTCAATTTTATGGCACCGCTTGAAAAAGAGCGCGCCTCGCTTAACACGTTGCTTTGCTCCGTGCTTATGAGAGGTACGGAAAAGTACCCGAATCAATCGTCGATAAACAAGAGGCTCCAATATCTCTACTCGGGCGAGGTCGCCGCAAGAAACGACAAATCCGGAGAGTATCAGATATTCGGTCTTAAAGCCAATATGCTCGATAACAGATATACGGCAGACACGGACGTCACGGACGGAATGACGGATATTATCTGCGAGCTTATATTCAAGCCGTACCTTGAAAACGGTGTATTTGCGTCCTCTTACGTCGAGGGAGAAAAAATCAACTTAATTGACGCAATAGACGCCGAGATAAACAATAAAACCAAGTATTCGATGACGCGCCTTAACGAAGAAATGTTTTGCTCCGAGGTTTTCGGAATATCGAAATACGGCACAAAGGAGCAGGTTAAGGAAATAACCCCCGAAGGACTTTACAAGGCATACAAGTACGCGCTTGAAAGATACAAAATAGAAATATATTTTGTCGGCAAGTGCGATTTTGAAAAGGTAAAAGAAAAATTCGCGTCTTATTTTAAGGATATAAAAAGGGACGTAATTCCGCTTAAAGACGCAGATATAGTCCTTTCGTCAAAGGGCGTTAAAGAGGTAGTTGATATCGAAGCCGTAAATCAGGGCAAGCTCTGCCTCGGATTCAGAACGGGTTGCACACCGAAGGACGACAATTATCATCTTCTTCAGCTTTTCAGCGAGGTTTACGGCGGCTCACCGACCTCGAAGCTCTTTATGAACGTAAGAGAAAAAATGAGCCTTTGTTACTATTGCCGCTCGATTATATCGAGAAGAAGCGGAAGCATGACTGTGGCGTCGGGAATAGAGGTAAAGAACAAGCAGATAGCCGAGGACGAAATAATCGCCCAGCTCGATGCTATAAAGCGTTGCGAGATAACAAACGAGGAGCTTGAGAGCGCAAAGAAATCGCTTAAAAACGGATATATGCAGGTATATGACAGCGCAGAATCAATGGAAACCTGGAGTATGTTCAGGTCTATTAACACCTTTGGCTGCTCGGATCCTGCCGAGGAGTGCAAAAAGGTTGATCTTGCCACCGCCGAGGATATAGCAAAAGTAGCCTCCAAAATGACCCTCGATACAGTATATTTTTTGAGAGGAGAAGAAAAAAATGATTGATTTTACCGTAAAAGAAAATAAAATGCTCGGTGAAAAATACTATACGTTCAAGCACAAAACGGGGCTTGACGTGTACGTTTTCCCGAAGAAGATGACTACCTCTTACGCTATATTTGCAACGAGATACGGCGCGGTGGATAATAAATTCAAGCTTTCCGACGACAAGGACTTTACCTGCGTGCCCGACGGAATAGCGCACTTCCTCGAGCATAAAATGTTTGAGTGCGAGGGCGGAGTTGACGCTTTCGAGCTTTACGCAAAAACGGGGGCAAACGCAAACGCCTATACGTCAAACGCCATGACTGCGTATCTGTTCTCCTGTACGGAAAAGTTTTACGAATCGCTTGAAATACTTCTTGATTTTGTGACCCACCCGTACTTTACCGAGGAAACGGTAAGGAAGGAGCAGGGCATAATAGGGCAGGAGATAAGAATGTACGACGACCACCCTGGCGCAAGACTTGAAAAAGGGCTTCTTAACGCTCTTTACAAGAAAAACAAAATGCGCATAGACGTTGCGGGCACCGTTGAGTCCATAGCCGAGATAACCGCCGACGTTTTGTATAAGTGCTACAACACCTTCTACAACCTTAACAATATGGTTCTTGTCGTTTGCGGTGACGTTGACGTTGAGAAAACGAACGAGATATGCGATAAAGTTCTCAAAGTCGCCCCGAAACAGACCGTAATAAGAGATTATGAGGACGATGACGAGCCGACCGAGGTATATAAGAAGAGAAGCGAGTGCAAACTCCACGTATCAAAGCCGATGTTTGCAATAGGCGTAAAGGATATGGATATATCGCCCGATGCCAACGAGAGAATGAAGAAGGCTTACGGCGCCGAAATTCTCAATGAAATGCTCTTTTCGCAATCATCCGAGTTTTACAATACACTTTACGAAAAAAATCTTATCTCTCCCGACCTGTCAAGCGGATATGAGCACGTAAAGCATTGCTCGTTCAACGTAATATCGTCCGAGTCCGACGATCCCGAGGCGGTGTACGATTATTTTGTAAAGTATATAGAAAAAGCCAAAAAAGAGGGACTTGACAAGGAAACCTTCGAGCTTTCAAAGAGAACGGTTTACGCGTCGAATATAAAATCGTTTGATTCGACCGAGGAAATAGCGAACAATATGGTATATAATCTTTTTGACGGGGCGGATATTCTCGACGCACCCGACGTTATAGATTCCATAACGTTTGAATACGTTGAAAAAATTCTTAACGATATGTATAAAGAAGAACGTTATGCTATGTCGGTAGTCGATCCCATAGATAAATAAGGAGAGAAAAATGGCTGAAATAATCGACGGAAAAAAAGTATCGGCACAAATGCGCGAGCAAATAAAAAGCGAAACCGAGGAGCTTTACCAAAAATACGGCGTAAGACCGGGTCTTGCCGTTATAATAGTCGGTGACGACCCTGCCTCAAAGGTCTACGTAAGCAACAAGGAAAAGGCTTGCGCGCAGGTGGGCTATTATTCCGAGGTTTACCGCTTACCCGAGGCTACGGAGATGGACGAGCTTCTTGCGCTTGTTGACCGTTTGAATAAGGACGAAAAAATAAACGGCATACTTTGTCAGCTCCCGCTACCGAAGCATCTTGACGAGGAGCAGGTTATACTTAAAATATCGCCCGAAAAGGACGTTGACGCATTTCACCCGATGAATACCGGTAAAATAATGATAGGAGATTACGATTTTCTCCCTTGCACACCCGCAGGAGTTATGAAGCTTATTGAATCGACCGGTACGGATATAACGGGCAAGGAGTGCGTAGTTGTCGGCAGGAGCAATATAGTAGGTAAACCGCAGGCAATGCTCCTTTTGCAAAAGAACGGAACCGTGACGGTATGCCACTCAAAAACACGCAATCTTAAAGAGGTGACGAGCCGCGCGGATATACTTGTCGTCGCCATAGGAAAGGCAGACTTTATAGGTGCCGATATGGTAAAGGAAGGCGCCGTTGTAATAGACGTCGGAATGAACCGCAAGGCAGACGGCAAGTTAACGGGCGACGTTGACTTTGAGTCCGTATCAAAAAAAGCGGCTTATATAACCCCCGTGCCGGGCGGAGTAGGACCTATGACCATAACAATGCTTTTGCAAAACACCTTAACTGCGGCTAAAAAGCAATTAAAAATACTCTAAAATAAAAAACTCCTCTGCCAAAGAGGAGTTTTTATTGTAAATTGCGTATAATATATTTATGGCTTCTTAAAGAAATATTCCGATTCGAGAATACCCATAAGAATTGCTCTCATTTCCTTTTTTATCTCGGGCAGAGGGCAGTTTTCTTTAAGGCACTCGTTAAGATACGCCCAAAGACCGTTGCACAGCATTGAGGCAAGGCGTCTGCTGCCGAATTTCGGGATAAGCTCCGTGCTTCCGTAACGTATCATCTTTGCAATACGTCTGAAAATATGATTGTAGAAAGAATAATACAGGTACGGATTTTTTTCTTTTGTCACCACGCTTAAAAAACGAGAATTGTTTTCGTAGAGGTTGAGCATACATTCAAGCAAGTTGAAATAACTTTTTTTAACGTCACCCTCGGGATTGTTTTCTTTTTGCAGATTTCCGAAGTCGGCAGTTGCCAACCTTACAAGGTCGTCAAATATATCCTCGGCGAGCTGATACTTGTCGTCGTAATGAGCGTAGAAGGTAATTCGGCTTATATCGGCTTTTTTGCATATTTCCGTAACCGTCAGGTCATCAAACGGTCTTGTGTCGAGGAGCGAGGCAAGCGCTTGCTTAAGTGCGATTTTTGATTTTTTTATTCTTTTGTCTTCCATATTTATTGCACACCTTTCGAGTATGACTGTTTGCTTACACAAAATTAAGTTTTGTACTTGAAAAAAGCACGTTTATGTGGTATTATAATAATATTGTGTTGAAAAATATTTTAACACAAGTATAAATAACTTGTCAAGTTGATTTCGGAGGATTTATGAAAAATAAGAATTATCCTTATTATGAAACTACTATAATAGAAAATTTCAGATCAATGGTAGAAAACGTCGCAGACAAATATCCCGAAAAATCGGGTCTTGCTTATAAGGTAAATCCGCACGACGCCGAAACGGTTGAGCTGACCTATGAGCAGATAAGGGCAGACGTAAGGGGATACGGCACGTCGCTTATAAAGCTCGGATGCAGAGAGAATAAGTGTGCCATTATAGGCGGTAGCAGCTATGGCTGGATATACACCTATCTTGCACTTATGTCAATAGGCGCCGTCACCGTACCGATAGACAAGGCGCTCCCTTTGCCCGATATGGAGAGTATTCTCGAAACCGCGGAGTGTGAATATATTTTCTACGGCGCTCTCGAAAAGGAAAAGGTCGAGGAGTTAAAAAAGATAAATAAATTCGCAAAGAAATATATTTGCTTTGACGGCGAATCCTATGGGGACGTCACAATGGGTGAGCTTATTTCGGAGGGAAAAGCTCTTTTTGACGGCGGCGATAACTCATATTATGACTACGAAATAGACCCCGACAAGCTTGCCTCGATAGTTTTCACCTCGGGCACAACGGGTAGCGGCAAGGGCGTTATGCTCTCGCAGAGAAACATAACCTCGGATATGACGCAGGGAATGTACCTTTTCGATATTTACAGAAACACGATAGACGTTTTGCCTCCGCACCACACTTACTGTTCAACCGTTCTTTTTGTCGGACATTTTGCACAGGGATGCAGAATATATATATCGAGCGGACTTAAATATATGCTCTCCGAGTTCAAAGAGCAAAAGCCGGAGCATCTTGTGCTCGTACCGCTGTTCCTTGAAACCATCTATAAAAAGATTTGGGCAACCGCCGAGAAGCAGGGCAGAGCCAAGCTGCTCCGCAATATGATGAAAGTAAGCAACGGAATGAGGAAAGTCGGCATAGATTTAAGGCGCAAGCTCTTTTCAAGCATACTCGATATGTTCGGCGGCAACCTTAAAATGATAATTTGCGGAGGAGCCGCACTCAATCAGGATATTATAGATACCTTTGAGGGCATAGGCATAACCGTGTTAAACGGCTACGGAATATCCGAGTGCGCGCCGCTTGTATCCTGCAACAGAAACAAGTGGCAAAAGAAGGGCAGCGTAGGAATGCCTATCGTCGGCGAAGAGGTAAAGATAGAAAATCCCGATGAAAACGGCGAGGGAGAAATCCTTGTAAAAGGACCTAACGTAATGATGGGATATTTCAAAAACCCCGAGGCAACCGCCGCCGCTTTTGACGAGGACGGATTTTTCAGAACGGGAGATTACGGCAGGATCGACGAGGACGGCTGGATCTATATAACGGGCAGACTTAAAAATCTCATAATACTCTCAAACGGCAAAAACGTCTATCCCGAGGAAATAGAAACGGAAATATCGAGAATATACGGTGTAAACGAGGTTGTCGTTTACGCGGGTGAGAGCAAAACGAAGAAAAAAGAAGTTATCGTTGCCGAGATATATCCCGACAAGGAAGCACTTGAGGGCAGAGGCATTACCGACCTTCAGCAGTATTTCGGAGATGAGATAAAGAAGGTAAACAACCGTATGGTATCTTATAAAGCCGTCGGAATGATAAAGTTAAGAGATACCGAATTTGAAAAGAATACCTCAAGAAAAATAACACGCTTCAAAATCGATAAAACGAT
>CAMGRB010000096.1 GCA_946061315.1 uncultured Clostridia bacterium
AGAATTTTGCCCGTATTGAAAGTAGCATTCGGGGCTATTAAAGAATTTTTCAAGGCTCGCGCCTTGTCATCAAAAATCAACGGAGGAAAAGTAAATGGAACAAACGAAGCAAAGTGAACTCATAAGAGCCGCGCTTGAAAACGTCAAAACTATGGCGGACGCAAACACCGTGACGGGAACGCCAATAACCACCGAAAGCGGTACGGTTATAATACCTATATCGAAGATATTTGTAGGTATTGCAACCGGCGGAATCGATTATTTCGGCAAAAAATCGACCGTGGATCAAAACTTCGGCGGTGGCGGCGGAACGGGAGTTACCGTATCGCCCGTAGGTTTTCTCGTTGTTGACCCCAAGGGAAAGGTAGATCTTCTCAACGTAAACTATGAGCCGAAGGACCCCGTTTCTCAAATTATCGGTCTTATTGAAAATTCGCCCGAAATAATCGAGAAAATAAAGAGCCTTTTCCCGAAAAAAGACAAGAAAGAGGAAAAAGAGGAAGAATAATTCTCTTTTCCCGTTATAAATTTCGGGGCATAATAAGCTTATAAAAATTTTTTCGAGGTAAGATTATTATGTCCTTAACTTCAAAATTTATATGCTCCGTATTTCTTGCGTCTTTTATATTCTGCACGTCGGCGTACGCCGTTGACGTATCGGCAAAAAGCGCCGTCCTTATAGAAGCGGACTCGGGAGATGCGGTATATGAAAAAAACGCGGATATCCGTATGCCTATGGCGAGCACTACGAAAATAATGACGGCTATCGTCGCAATAGAAAACTGTCCGCTTGAAAAAGAAGTAAAAATAACGAAGGAGTCCGTCGGGATAGAGGGCTCGTCGATATATCTGCACGAGGGTGAAACTCTTACGATGGAGCAGCTTTTGTATGCTCTGCTTCTCTCGAGCGCAAACGACGCCTCCGTTGCCATCGCAAACGAGGTAGGGGGCGACGTTGATACGTTTGTCGGTATGATGAACGAAAAAGCTAAAGAGCTTGGTCTTTGCGACACGCATTTTGACAATCCGCACGGTCTTGACAGTGAAAGTCACTACACGACCTCAAAGGATCTTGCCAAAATTGCCGCATATGCGATGAAAAATCCGATTTTTGCGGATATTGTATCGACCTATAAAAAGGCTATTCCGTTAAACGACGGAGAGGGCACGAGAGTTCTTGTAAATCACAACAAGCTCCTGCGCCTTTACGACGGTGCGGTAGGTATCAAAACGGGCTTCACCAAAAAAAGCGGACGTTGCCTCGTTTCCTGTGCGGAGGTTGACGGGGTGCGTATGATATGCGTAACGCTAAACGCCCCGAACGATTGGTCGGACCACCGAAATATGCTCGATTACGGCTTTTCGCAATACGAAAATATTTCCCTTGCCGAAGCGGGCTCATATACTCTTTCACTCGACGTTATAAACGGCACGAAAAAGAAAATTCTCTGCTCAAACTATTATCCCGTTTCGGTAACTCTGAAAAAGGACGGTATTGATATAACCGCATCGGTCGAGGTGAACAGATTTCTTTGCGCGCCCATATCTCAAAACGACGTGGTCGGACAAATAGTATTTTACAACAACGGACAAAAAATCGCCACCGCCGATCTATATGCTCTTGAAAAGGCGGACAATATAACTTATAAAAAATCTCTCTTTGAAAGAATATTCTCTTAAAATGGAAAAAATAAGACTTCAAAAATTCTTTACCGATCAAAAAATAATGTCGCGCAGAAGCGCCGAAAAGGTTATCGAGGCGGGCAACGTCAAGATAAACGGCAAGACGGCAAAGCTCGGCGACAAGGTTGACCCCGAAAACGACACGGTCGAATTCAACGGGAAAATCATAGAAAAAACCGCGTTCTCAAAAAGGTATATTATGCTCAACAAGCCCATCGGGTACGTTTCTACCGTGTCCGATGAGAAAGGACGCAAGTGCGTTTCGGACCTTGTAAAAGACGTTGGAGAGCGCGTATATCCCGTCGGCAGACTCGATATGTTCTCGGACGGTCTTTTGATAATGACAAACGACGGAGAGCTTGCAAACCGCCTGACGCACCCGAAAAACAACGTTACAAAGAAATACAGCGTGCTAATAAAGGGTCAGATCTCTCCCGAAGCGCTTGCTACCCTTACCTCTCCCATGGATATTGACGGGTATAAGATACGGCCTGTTGGCGTTCATATAGTATCCGTCAAAAACGGGAACACAAGTGCTATTTTCACGCTCCACGAGGGCAGGAACAGGCAGATAAGAAAAATGTGCGAGCAATGCTCACTTACCGTTATGCGCCTGACGAGAATAGCGATAGGCAGCTTAAAGCTCGGCGACCTCGAAAAAGGAAAATGGCGCGAGCTTACAAAAGCCGAGGTTGACTATCTTTACGGCAGAAGCGCAAACGATTGAGTATCGGAGGATATTATGCTTACGGTAAAACCGATTCAGACAAAAGAAGAACAAAAAGAACTTGCAGATATTTGTAACGTGAAGTTTGATTATTCCTCCTTTGCATACCGTGCAGATGAGGACGACGGGCTTATAGGAATATGCCAGTTTACGTTTGAAAATAACGTCGGATACATAAAAAATCTTGCATATGCCCCGGCTCGAAAGGATACGGAGGCTATGATAATAATGCTCCGTACCACCATGAACTTTATGTTCAGGTGCGGAATTGAAAAGTCCTGTATTTTGGCGGGTGCGACAAGCGAGGAGCTTGCTTCCCTTTCGGGTTACAAAAAAGGCGAGGACGGAAATTTTTATATAGACCTGAAGCTTTTTTATGATTCACCATGTAAATATCAAGGAAAATAAAAACCTGCAACCGAACGGTTGCAGATTTTTGTTTTATATGCGTATTCTCTTTTTTATCGCCTTTGCAATAAAGAAGGCGGCGGGAATGAGCAAAAGATCCTTCAGTATGTACGGCAACGAAACAAGCATTAAGGACTGGAAGAAGCCGTTTTTTGAAAGAACCATGTATTGAAGCGTTCCGAGCAGATGGCATACGACTACACCGAGTACGCCAAGTGCCATACCGAGCTTTTTATCGGCTAAAATACCACATAAAAGTGCGAGCAGAATAAAGCCCCATATAAATCCTCCCGTATAGCCTATAAGCACCGCAAAACCGCCCTTGAATGAGGCGAAAACGGGAGCGCCTACGGCACCGAGCATCACGTAAACGCCGACACTTGCAACTCCTTTTTTGGCGCCGAGAAAATATCCCGCAAGCGATACCGCAAACGTCTGAAGGGTTATCGGCACCATATTCGGCATTGGAATCGATACTTGCGAAAGCGCCGCTATTATAGCGGTAAATACGGCTATAAACACCATATCTCTTATTTTTATATGCTCGGAGTTCTCTTTTGTTTTATTGTTAATTTCCGATGCGTCTTTATCTTTGTTTGTTTCTAAAATATTGTTATTGTTCTCTTTCATAACTTTTTTATCCTATACTTTGCGCACACGGGCTTCACCCGAGTTGAATTTCATTATTCCGTCGCCGGTATCTACTATGAGGCAGGCATCGTCGTCTATATCCTTTGCAACGCCGCAAACTACCTCATTGCCTCTGTAAACCGCCACCGGCTTTCCTATTATATCCGACCTGTCTTTGTACGGTTTTATATATTCTTTTTTTTCTATATCCGGATAATATTCAAAAAATTTATCTATTATCCTGGCGGCAAGAAGTGATTTATATCCTTTCGGCGCACTGCCCGTATATATGCTCCCCGCTATATCCTTTATCTCGTCGGGAAAACCGTCTTTTGAGGGAGGCGCTATATTTACTCCTATTCCGATAATGGCATACTCAAGCTGACCGCTTTCAAGGTCTACCGACGCCTCGGTCAGAATACCGCATACCTTTTTGCCGCGCATAAAAATATCGTTGACCCACTTTATTTTACATTCCTCGCCGCTTGTTTCCTCAATTGCCTCCGCTACCGCAACGGCACCGAGAACGGTAACGTTGACGCTTTGTGCGGCGGACAGCTTGGGTCTTAAAATGATACTCATATAAAGCCCGTTTTCACTTTTTGATATAAAGCTCCTGCCCATTCGCCCTTTGCCGCCCGTCTGGCTCTTTACTATGATGACCGTGCCCTCCTGCGCATCTGCCGCGGCAAGCTCTTTGGCGATTGTATTTGAGGAACTTTCCTTATCGAAAATAACGACGTTATGATTGCTTTTCATAAGCGATTTAATTGAGGTCACGTTAAAAATATCGTTGTCGGGTAAGAATGTATATCCGCTTTTTGTCTGCGACGATATAAGATATCCCTCGTCTTTAAGCTGTGATACGGTTTTCCATACGCAGTTGCGGCTGACACCTATCATATCGGCTATTTCCTGACCCGAAACGCTCTGTCCTACGTTACTTTGGAATATTTCAAGAACCTTTTCTTTTACCGTCATACCTTTCCCTCCTATTTTATATAATATTGTCACCGATATTAAAATTCGAGGTGACAATGCCTTCAAAATAAAACGGTAGAAAAACTACCGTTTATTTTGTTTATTCTCATGCGCCGTAGAGTGCGCTTATAAGTGCAGTCCTCTCGGCTTCATAATCTACCGTATGTACGTTGAACGAGAACGAATCTACAGCTTTATTGCCTATGTATACGAATTTAGCGGTGGGATTCTTGATAATTGAAATTCCAACTCCGACAAGCGAGGTGACCTCTTTTCTCGAAACGGATGCATCGGTATTGGAAATAAGCGCTTTAGCCACTTTTGTGCACTTGCCGAGTCCTGACGATAATGCATTCATACCCGTTATTTTGAGGATGTGCTTAACTTGGGAGAACTTATCTGTTCTTGTTGCCAGATACGCAAGCATCTGGTTTCCGCCAAGCTTAACCCTGCCCGTATCATCTCTGTAAACGTCCTCTATATCTTCGTTATTCAAAACTTCTTTAAGTTCGGGTATTGCTTCGTTAACGGCTGCTATCTCTCTGTCGTTAAGAGCAAGATTTATTCCGCCGACTGCGTCAACCATACCGGAGAAGGCTTTTGTGGTGATCTCGGCGTATCCGTTGATTTCTATTCCGAAATTCCCTGAAACGGTTTTTGCAAGCAAAGCGGCACCGCCCCACTCATACGCGTCCTGTAAAGGTCCTACCTTATCTACCTCGGGTATATATGCAAGAACTCTGTTGTTGAGTTTAGCACCTGTAATTTTATTAGTGACCTTGTTCACAGACACGATCATTATAATGTCTGCGTGAGCTACAGTCGAAGGATCGTCCGTATATTTATCAATGCCGAGCACAAGGTAGTTCAACACGTTTTCATCTGCCTTTATGTTTGAAGACGTGGCGTTATAGTTGAGCGTTGCCTTCTCTACCATACTACTGAACTTTGCGTCTTCAAGTGCGCTACTCTGGTAAGGTCTCATATCTTCGACTCTGTCCTCAACGTTAATTTTTTCATTGCTATAATCGCCGTCACCGAATTTTGTATAAAGTAAGCTTATAGCACCGTTTACCAAGAATAACAGCAACGTAAGAATTGCGACAAATACGGCAACGGTAAGAACAACTCCCGACAAAAAGGAACTCTTTTTCCTTTTTCCTGCTGCCAATCCGGCACGCTGATCTTCCGGGACGTTTGCAGAGTTTGCTCTTCTTTCTTTAATCTCTTTGCTCACGACTGAATCTCCTTTACCACTCATTTACTATTCATTATAAAGAACAATATCAAAGAATATTATACAATAACGTTTGCGTCTTGTCAATACTTTTTTTACATATTTTTCTCAAATAAAACGCAGTTTTTTCAAAGAAATGCGAGCTAAAAGATTTTTGTGCCCGCAAGGCTAAATTCCTTCAGAAACGGTATATCGGAAGAATTTACCGAAAACGTTTTGCCGTTAAGATACGAAAGACTGTCACCAACGTTGCCGAAAGACACTTTGTACGAGTAAAGCGCCTGATGAACGTACCCGAAATTATCTTTTTTCGACGTTATCCCG
>CAMGRB010000097.1 GCA_946061315.1 uncultured Clostridia bacterium
ATTTCACAGACTATTATTATAAATAAAAAATACTCTTTTGTCAAGTATTTTTTGAAAAAAACTTGAACGGCGACAAAATCTGTGTTAAAATTCAATAAAAGGCTCGTTTCAGCCTTGCGGAAAAGTTTGTTTTTTCACATACTCCCGCGTCAAAATCGCATAAAGGAGATAAGGATGGATAACGAATACGATTTTGAAAAAAGAGAAAGAAGAACTAAAAAGGTAAGCAGAGTAATAGGTATAATTTTTACCGTCGCGCTTGTTGTTTTCATCTGCGCGCTTCTTTTCAGAATATGCCAGTCGGACTATAAGGGTCTTGAGGGCACGTATATAACGGATAGCTTCAAGGCGGCATACCAAAACAGTACGGACGTTCGCACTCACGCGGTAAACGACACGTTTTCGGAAAACGGGGCGGTGTATGCGTATTCGCTTGTCTATATTCCGGAGTCTGGATATATGCAGTTTACCGTAAGATACAACACAAGGCATATAGACGAGGTAATAGCCGCACACCCCGAGTTCAGCTTTGACAAAATACATTATACCCTTACAAGCAAGGACGGCACTACCTATGAGCCCGTAGTTGTCGCCGACGAGAGTAAGTATAACTACCGTTATTTCAAGCTCGAATTTACGGGCGTTGACTTTTCAAGCGAGGAGCTCTCTGTAAATATGATACTCGACGGTCTTGATTTTGACGGCGGCTCCCTTGTAATTCACCGTTCAAGCGAAACTTATATAGAGTACAAGTTTTCAAAGAGCGAATGGGCATCACTTAACTGAAAAATAACAAAAAAAGCCTCGGAGTGTCCGATTTTTGCGGATATCCGAGGCTTTTTTCGGGGTATTAAGAGGTGCAAAACGTGAAAAAATACGTCCGTACGTCGCGTATTTTCGTATAAGTGCATATTTACAAAGAGCATAAAATGTGATACAATATTACGGTAAGTCAAAAAAGGGGGGATTGCTGTGGAAAACGGAGTTTTTAACTTAAAGAGCGCATATAAGCCTACGGGGGATCAGCCCGAGGCAATAGAAAAGCTCTCGGGCGGTATCATAAGAGGCGACAAAATGCAGACTCTGCTCGGCGTAACGGGCTCAGGCAAGACGTTTACAATGGCAAACGTTATAGCAAAAACGGGCAGACCCACCCTTATTCTCGAGCCGAATAAAACGCTCGCCGCACAGGTATGCTCCGAGATGAGGGAGCTTTTTCCCGACAACGCCGTCGAGTATTTTGTGTCCTACTACGATTATTATCAGCCGGAGGCATATATACCCGGCAAGGATATGTATATCGAAAAGGACGCTATGATAAACGATGAAATAGATAAGCTTCGCCACAGCGCCACAAGCTCGCTTTTTGAGCGCAGGGACGTCATAATAGTGGCGAGCGTGTCGTGCATTTACTCTCTCGGCGACCCGAACGAGTATCATAAAATGGTCATAGGACTGCGTGAGGGCGCGCCGATGAGCAGGGACGCGCTTGTCAGGCGCCTTGTCGGAATGAACTATGAGCGCAACGACATAAATTTTGTCCGTAACAAATTCAGAATACGCGGGGACGTGGTTGAAATTTTTCCCTCGTCGTCCTCGGATAAGGCGATACGGGTAGAGTTTTTCGGTGACGAGATCGACCGTATAAGCGAGATAAACACATTGACGGGCGAGGTTTTGAGAACTCTTTCCTACTGTGCGATATTCCCCGCCAACCACTATATCGTATCCGACGATAAAAGAGAGGCGGCGCTTAACGAAATTTACAAAGAAATGGAGGAGCGTGTCGCTTATTTCAAAGCAAACGACAAGCTTCTTGAAGCGCAGAGGATAGAGGAAAGGACGAAATACGATATTGAAATGCTCCGCGAAATAGGCTTCTGCTCGGGCATTGAAAACTATTCAAGAGTCCTCTCGGGCAGAGAGCCCGGTTCAACGCCTTATACCTTGCTCGACTATTTCCCAAACGACTATATAATGTTCATAGACGAGAGCCACGTAACCGTTCCGCAGATAAGGGGAATGAGTGGCGGCGACCTTGCAAGAAAGAAAAACCTTGTCGATTACGGATTCAGGCTCCCCTCGGCATACGATAACCGTCCGCTTTATTTTGACGAATTTCTCACAAAATTAAATCAGACGGTATTCGTTTCAGCAACTCCGGGTGAGTTTGAAAAACAAAACTCCGTATCGGTTGCCGAGCAGCTTATACGTCCGACGGGGCTTGTCGACCCCGAAATAGAGATAAGACCTATCGCAACGCAGGTTGACGACGTTATGGGCGAGATACGTTTAAGAGCCGAGGCGGGCGAGAGAGTGCTTGTCACCACCTTAACCACCAAAATGGCGGAGGACTTGACGGAATATCTGTCCGCAAACGGAATAAAGGTTAAGTATATACACCACAACGTAGACACCATAGAGAGAATGGAGATAATAAGAGATCTTCGTATGGGCGAGTTTGACGTCCTTGTCGGAATAAATCTTTTAAGGGAAGGGCTTGATATACCTGAGGTGTCGCTCGTTGCGATACTCGACGCCGATAAAGAGGGTCTTTTCCGTTCGGAAACCTCTCTTATACAGACGGTCGGGCGCGCGGCAAGGAACGCAAACGGCAAGGTAATTATGTACGCCGACACGGTAACCCGTTCGATGAAAAACGCGATAGACGAAACGAACAGACGCCGTGAGGTGCAGATAAAATACAACGAGGAGCACGGCATAACCCCGAGAACCGTCATAAAGGGAATACACGACATTATAGATCTCGGCAAGAGAGCAAGCGAAAAAGAAAAGCGCAGGAAGATGACGGAGGACGAAAAACAAAAGCTCATAGAGGAATACACCGCCGAGATGAGAGAGGCTTCACGCACGCTCGAATTTGAAAAAGCGGCATTTTTGCGCGATAAGATAAAGGAACTTAAATCAAAGGGCAAAAGCAGGGAAACGGAGAAAAAATGATAGAAAATATTGAGATAAAAGGAGCGAGGGTACACAACCTCAAAAATATAGACGTATCTATACCGAGGGACAAGCTCGTAATACTCACGGGTCTTTCGGGCTCGGGCAAGTCGTCCCTTGCATTCGATACGATATTTGCCGAGGGACACAGGCGGTTTGTTGAGTCACTCTCGTCGTACGCAAGGCAATTTCTCGGTCAGCTTGACAAGCCGGACGTCGATTCGATAGAGGGTCTTTCCCCCGCAATATCAATAGACCAGAAAACCACGTCGAAAAACCCGCGCTCGACGGTGGGCACGGTAACGGAGATATACGATTATTTAAGGCTTCTTTATGCAAGGCTCGGCGTCGTTCACTGTCCCGTGTGCGGCAAGGAGATAAGACAGCAAAGCGTCGACCAGATAATAGACAAGATACTTGAACTTAACGAGGGCGAGAGATTTATGGTGCTTTCCCCGATAGTAAGAGGCAAAAAAGGACGCCACGAAAAAGTCATAGCGGACGCGCGCAAAAACGGCTACGCCAGAATACGCATTGACGGCACGGTTTACGATCTTAACGAGGACATAGACCTCGAGCTTACCAAAAAGCACAATATAGACATAGTCGTTGACCGTCTTGTTATGAAAGACGGAATACGCTCACGCCTTGCCGACTCGGTTGAAAACGCCCTGCACGCAAGCGACGGAAAAGTAAATATACTTACAATGCCGAGAGAGGGCAAGGAATACGAGTTTTCAACCAACTACGCCTGCGAGGAGCACAACATAAGCTTCGGCGAGCTTGAGCCGCGCTCGTTTTCGTTCAATAACCCGTTCGGAGCGTGCGAGAAATGCCTCGGCATAGGCGAGCTGCGCAATATATCCCCCGAAAAGATAATACCGAATAAGGAGCTTTCACTCTCCGAGGGGGCGATACAGGTAAACGGCTTCAAAACGATAGAGCCGGACAGCTGGATGGGTCCGCTTATTTCCGCCGTCGGTGAGAGGATGGGCTTTACCATAGACGAGCCTGTCAGGAATTTTACAAAGGAGCAGTTTAACGCGCTTTTGTACGGCACGGGCGACGAGTACTACACTATTGACCGCTATTACGGCAAGGAGCATAAGCGCCAGACCGTAAAATACGAGGGAATAGTAAAGATCATCGAAACGAGAATGGCGATGATGGGCGAGGAATACTATGAGCAGTTTATCGAGGAGATACCGTGTCCCGAGTGTAACGGGCAGAGGCTCAACAAGTTTGCGCTGTCCGTAACGGTGGGCGGCAAGAATATCGACGAGTTTTGCCGTATGTCCGTCTCCGACGAGCTTGATTTTGTAAACTCCCTCAAATTTACCGAGAGCGAGGAGCAAATCTCACGCGAGATACTCAAAGAAATAAGAGCAAGGCTCGGATTTTTGAAAAGCGTCGGGCTTGAATACCTCACCCTTGCAAGAAAGGCGTCAACGCTCTCGGGCGGAGAGGCGCAGAGAATAAGGCTTGCAACGCAGATAGGCTCCTCTCTTGTCGGCGTGCTCTATATTCTCGACGAGCCGAGCATAGGGCTTCACCAGCGTGACAACGGCAAGCTCATAAAGACCTTAAAGGATTTAAGGGACGTCGGCAATACCGTAATAGTCGTCGAGCACGACGAGGAAACGATGCTTTCCTCCGACTATATAATCGACGTAGGACCCGGTGCGGGCGTTCACGGCGGAGAGATAGTTGCCGCGGGCACGCCCGAGGAGATAATGAAGAACGAAAAGTCAATAACGGGCGCGTACTTAAGCGGAAGAAAGAGAATAGAGATACCGAAAACGAGGCGAGAGGGCAACGGCAACTTCTTAAAGGTAAGAGGGGCAAGAGAGAACAACCTCAAAAATATCGACGTCGATATTCCGCTTGGCTGTTTTGTCGCCGTGACGGGAGTTTCGGGCTCGGGCAAATCGTCGCTTGTAAACAGAATAATCCTTCAGACCCTTGCAAAAAATCTGAACAGGGCAATAACCTACCCCGGCAAGTGCGACGGAATTTACGGTTGGGAAACGCTCGATAAGGTGATAGCGATAGATCAATCCCCGATAGGCAGAACACCGAGGTCCAATCCGGCAACGTACACGGGTCTTTTTGCCGAGATAAGAGATCTTTTCGCCAAAACTCCCGATGCAAAAATGCGTTCATACGGTCCGGGCAGATTTTCGTTCAACGTCAAGGGCGGAAGATGCGAGGCGTGCGAGGGCGACGGAGTAAAGAAGATAGAGATGCACTTTTTGCCCGACGTCTACGTAAAATGCGACGTGTGCAAGGGCAAACGCTACAACAAGGACACGCTTGAGGTAAGGTTCAAGGGCAAGAACATTTCCGAGGTACTCGATATGACGGCGGAGGAGGGAGCAATTTTCTTTGCCGACGTGCCGAATATAGCAAGAAAGCTTCAGACCATATGCGACGTAGGACTCGGCTATATAAAGATAGGGCAGTCCTCTACAACCTTGTCGGGAGGAGAAGCACAGAGGGTAAAGCTTGCAACCGAGCTTGCAAAACGCTCGACGGGCAAGACGATGTATATTCTTGACGAGCCTACAACGGGACTTCATACCGACGACGTAAATAAACTCATATCCGTTTTGCAGAAACTTGTCGATGCAGGCAACAGCGTAATGGTAATAGAGCATAACCTCGACGTTATAAAGACGGCAGATTATATAATCGACCTCGGTCCCGAGGGTGGCGACGGCGGCGGCAGAGTGGTGGCAACCGGCACCCCGGAGGAGCTTGCAAAGCGCACCGACTCATATACGGGCATCTACGTAAAAAAAGCACTTAATAACTACCGCGACTAACACAAAAACTGCAAAAACGGCAAAATCACCAAAAACGGCGCACCCGACAAAACGGGCGCGCCACTTTTTTTGTACCTTAATAAAAATAAATAAAAGTAAGCCTCTGACCTAACTTTTTCACTTTTTACTCCGCCCTACGACAAAATTTCTAAAAATATGGCTCCCTTGTGCAAAGGGAGCTGGCGCCGTCAGGCGACTG
>CAMGRB010000098.1 GCA_946061315.1 uncultured Clostridia bacterium
CTGTTCGACGGCTTGCCCTCGAGCATTTTTATTCCGTCAAATCCAACGCTCATATATAACTTTGCCTGCCTTAAAAGATCGTCGGCTCGCTCCCTGTCGCTCATTGAAAGGTCATGCTCAAGCCCTGCGTAAGCATACGCATTCGGAGAAAAATATAACTTGTAAAAAAGCGCCTTTACGTTTGACGTTTTGTTCACGGTTTCGATTTTTGAAAAAATACCGTCCCCGTCGCTGTTTTGCGGCAACGACAAAAAAGCGTATTTTTTATATCCGTTTGCCCTGAAGCGATATTCAAAGCCTTTTACGCTTTCCTCTACGGGAGTGTCGAAATTTATATGTATATGACCGTCGAAAATATCCATACTTACCCCAAGATTTTTAAGATTTACTATACTTTATTGTAGCATTGTTCCTTTTTTCTGTCAAGTAAATTGACGATTGACGCATATTTTTTCAAAAATGTTGAAAAACGCTTTATTTTGTGGTAAAATAACAACGATAGGCGGAGGTGCGAAATGAAAAATACTACGCTTTGCTATATTGAAAAAGACGGTTGTTACCTTATGATGCACAGGACGGTCAAAAAGAACGACGGCAACGACGGAAAATGGCTCGGAATAGGCGGACACTTTGAGGAGAACGAAAGCCCGTATGACTGCGCAAAAAGAGAAGTTTTCGAGGAAACGGGTCTTAAAATGAACTCGCCCATATACCGTGCCCTCGTCACCTTCTGCTCGGACAAGTATGAAACGGAGCAGATGCACCTTTTTACCTGCACGGACTTTTCGGGTGAAATCTCACCCTGCTCGGAGGGGACGCTTGCGTGGATAAAAAAGTCCGATATAAAAACGCTTAATATATGGGAGGGAGATCTCATTTTCCTTGATTTAATCGACACGTGCAAGGGCTTTTTCTCTCTTAAACTTGTTTATCGCGGCAACGAACTGACTGAATACTATGTAAATGGAGAAAAGAATGGATAATATAATCGTAAGTGCCTGCCTGCTCGGCAGAGGGTGCCGCTATGACGGGGTATCAAAACCTCCGTGCGAGGCGGTTTTGAAGCTCAAAGAAAAATTTAATCTTATACCCGTTTGCGCCGAGGATCTTGGTGGCTTGCCGACGCCGAGAACGTCTGCCGAGATAGTGGGCGATAAGGTTATAAGAAAAGACGGCGTTGACGTCACCTACGAATATGAAACGGGAGCGAAAAATGTACTCGATATTGCCGTAAAATACGGTTGCAGGGCGGCGGTGTTAAAATCGAAAAGTCCTTCGTGCGGTCACGGCAGAATATACGACGGAACTTTTACGAAAACGCTCACCGAGGGAAACGGCAAGTGCGCCGCACTCCTGATTAAAAACGGCATTGAAGTGTTTGATGAAACCGAAACGGAGCAGCTTATAAAATACTATGAAGATAATAGCAACTGATTTTGACGGCACGTTAAATTATAACGGAAAGGTAAGCGATAGTGACAGAGAAGCGATAGAGCTTTTCAGATGCCACGGCAACAAGTTCGGCATTGTGACGGGCAGGGACCTTGAGGCTGCGCTCTGGTTTTTCTACAATTATAAATTAAAGTGCGATTTTGTGATTTCCTGCACGGGTGCGATAATAACCGACGGTGAGGGAAAGATAATCTATTCCAAAAAAGCAAAAACGGGAGATTTTCTTTGCGATATAATAAACAAAGCAATTTCGCTCGGGGCGGGGCTGTTTGTGGTGACCGACGGTTTGAGGCGGTATCACATAGACGTGCACGGCAAAATCCCCTACGACCTGTCGCTTTTCCCTGAATTTAACCATTGTAACACGTGGTTTGAAAGCGACGAGAGCGCCGCTGAATTTGTAAAGTACGTAAAAGAAAAATATCCCGACAAAATATCAGCTTACCGAAACGGCAACAGCGTTGATATGCCGCCTCCGAACGTATCGAAAACAAGCGGTATATACGAGTACGCAAGCAATTTTGATGGCGCAAAGATATACACGGCGGGCGACAATTACAACGATATTCCGATGCTCAAAGAGTTTTGCGGTTTTGCCGTATCAAACGCGCTTGACAAGGTAAAAGAGGAAGCGGGGCACACCTGCGACCGAATATGCGATATGATAGAATACATAATGAAAGAGGATAAATAATATGAACGCAAGAGAGAGATTTATAACCATTTTCAAAGAGAAAATAAAGAGGGAAGGGTCGGAGAGGCTGCTTGAATTTATCTGCTCCCCGTCGTCCGACTTTTTTACCGCCCCGGCAAGCGCAAGGTATCATAGCTCCTACGAGGGAGGTCTTTGCGCGCACTCGTTAAACGTATACGATTGCCTTTGCGCATATCTTGACAGGGACGTTGTAAAAAACAAATACGGTCTTTCGTATTCCGACGAAACGGTAGCGATAGTTGCCCTTTTGCACGATCTTTGCAAAATGAACGTATATAAAATAAGCTACCGCAACGCCAAAAACGAGCAGGGAGTGTGGGAAAAGGTCCCATATTTCGAGTTTGACGATACGCTCCCGTACGGTCACGGTGAAAAAAGCGTATATATGATAACTCCTTTTATGAAGCTCACAAGGGAGGAAGCGTTTGCCATAAGATATCATATGGGCTTCTCGGGCACGGAGGACGAGCGCAACGTCGGCAAGGCTTTCGAGATGTTCCCGCTTGCGTTCGCTTTGTCAACGGCTGACATGGAAGCTACATATTATATAGAGAGCAAAGAGGACAAAAAATAATTTTCAAAAAATCGAAAAAGGGTATTGACAAATCAATTTTTGTGTGTTAGCATATAGAAAACCGATGAGAAAGAATAGTATCCGATCAGGTGACGTCCAAGAGAGATGCAGGCGGTGTGATTGCATTACGTGGCAGTTCGGTGAATGGGCTTTCGAGGGCAATGCCGAAACAGCAGTAGGTATTGACGGAGTTGCACCGTTACAGGCATAGCATATTGAAAGTATGTGGCAGAGGTAAAGTTATCTTTACGAAATTGGGTGGTACCGCGATTCATTCGTCCCAAGCGTCTTATGGCGTTTGGGCTTTTTTGTTTTTCTCTCTGCCGATAAGGAGAAGAATTATGTATACAAAACGATGGCAAGGCTTAAATTAACGACAAGCTACTGAAAAATCAACAAAATCAAAACACATAATAGAATAAATAAGGAGAATTATCATGAAAAAAATCATTTCTTTAATAATAGCACTGTCACTCGTCATCGCGGCAACGTTCGCATTTTCGTCCTGCAAGAAAGAAAAGGACACAATAGGCATAATCCAGTTCGGCTCACACGAATCGTTAAATAACTGCTACGACGGTATAATCCTCGGTCTTAAAGAGGGCGGCATAAACCTTGACGACTACAACGTAGAGCTTCTCAACAGCAACTTTGACCCCAGCGTTTCACAGTCACAGGCAAACACCCTTGTAAACAAAGGCGCAAAAGTAATTATCGCAATAGCAACTCCCTCGGCGGTAGCGGCGGCAAACGCATCTGACGGAAAAGTTCCCGTTGTTTACTGTGCGGTAACGGACGGCTCCGTAATGGCTAATTATGAAAACATAACGGGTTGCTCCGACATACCCAACTTTGAAAAGCAGCTTGAGGTAGTAACTGCGTTCATGGGCAAAAACGATATTAAAATAGGCGTTCTTTATTCCACCGAGGAATCAAGCTCTCCGATACAGGTATCCAGCCTTAAAGAAGCCGCAAAAGCATACACGGGTATGCAGGTAATCGACAAAGCGGTTGCCGACATAAACACGATAGACACCGCGGTAAATGCTCTTATAAACGATGGCGTTGACTGCTTTATCAACCTTCTTGACAACACCATAGTAGGCAAGCTTGAAACCAATATACTCCCCATAACCAACGAAAAGAAGATACCCGTTTTTGGCTCGGAAATAGAGCAGGTTAAGGTAGGATGCGTTGCAAGTGCCTCCATAGACTACACAAACGACGTCGGAATGGAGTCGGGCAAAGCGGCGGCAAAGATCCTTTCGGGAACTAACGCTTCCGACATAAAACCGATAATAATTTCAAACCCCACAAACTACTATAACAGCAAGGTTTGCGAAGAATTCGGTCTTACCGTGCCCACCACGATAAGCGCAACCGACGTTGCAAACGGCTGATACTGAAAGGAAAGAAAAATGCTTTTTCTCGGAACAACAATAGACGGACTTCAGATGGGTCTTTGCTTTGCGGTAATAGCTCTCGGAGTTTATATATCGTACTCGATACTTGATTTTCCCGATCTGTCCGTTGACGGTACGTTCCCCCTTGGCGGAGTGTGCTGTACGATACTTATGCTTAAAACCGGCATGCCGCCGATAATAGCGACGCTCTTGTCGTTTATCGCAGGCGCTCTGGCAGGCACGATAACGGGCATACTCCACGTCAAGTTCAAAATATCAAAGCTCCTTTCTGGAATTATAGTTATGACGGGCTTGCTCTCCGTAAACCTTGCGCTTACCAAGGTCCTTACGGGTACGGGATATACTACCACGATATTCAGCTATAAGTCGGTCGGTATAGAAGGGCTTTTCGGCGGCAAGCTCGCAGGGCTTTTAGGCAGTGGCGGCAAGGACCTTATGATAATAATTATCCTTCTCGTTCTCGTTCTTGCAACCAAATTCATAATAGATATCTTTAAGAAAACGAAGATGGGATATATGCTCGGCGCAACGGGCGGTAACGAAAGGCTCGTTACCTATCTCGGCAAGGACAGCGGAATGTATAAGATCCTCGGTATTGCCATAGCAAACGGCTTTGTCGCAGTCGGCGGAGCGCTTTATTCACAGCTTTATATGTCCTACGACAATAACTCGGGTAGCGGTAAGGTAGTCCTTGCGCTTGCCTCGGTTATTATAGGCATGTCGGTTTTTGCAAATACGAGAATTATGAAAAATACCACCGCGGTAATATTCGGCGCGATAATATATTCGCTCTGCCTTAACTACCTCGTGCTTGTTGACACGCAGGGAACGTATCTAAAACTTCTCAACGCCGTTCTCTTTGCACTTATACTCATTTTCAACGATAAAATTTCCCACCTTATAAAAGGAAAAACCAACTCAAAAAAGGCGGTGAAAGAAGATGCTTGAGCTTGTAGGAATAGATAAAGTGTTCAATGCGGGCACGGTAAACGAAACCACGATATTCAACAATTTTTCAATGAGCGTAAAAACGGGTGCGTTTATTTCGATAGTCGGCTCAAACGGCTCGGGAAAAACGACGCTTCTCAATATCATAAGCGGCACAATACCGATAAACGCAGGCAAAATCATTCTTGACGGCGAGGATATAACAAAACTCCCCGAGTACAAAAGAGCAAGAAAGATAGGCAGAGTTTTTCAGGACCCGGCGATGGGCACCGTTCCGAATATGACGATAATAGAAAATCTCTCGCTTGCCGCAAATAAGGGAAAGAAATACGGCTTTGAGTTTGCCGTTGACAAGAAAAAGACGGAATATTTCAAGGAAATGCTTTTAACTCTCGGCCTCGGGCTTGAGGATAAAACGGAAATACCCGTAGGTCTTTTGTCGGGCGGACAGCGTCAGGCGCTCTCGCTCCTTATGAGCACGATGACGCCGATAGATCTGCTTCTGCTTGACGAGCACACGGCGGCGCTCGACCCCAAAACCGCCGAAACCATAATGGAGCTGACGGACAAAATCGTCCGCGAAAAGAAGCTCACGGCAGTTATGGTAACGCACAATCTGCGCTATGCCGTCGAGTACGGCAACCGCCTCGTTATGATGCACGAGGGAAAAGCGATAATAGATAAGTGCGACGAGGAAAAAGCAAAGCTCACCGTTGACGACCTGCTTTCAACCTTTAACGCTATAAGCATAGAATGCGGAAACTGATAAATACAAATAAAACTTTATCCCCCTCTTGGATAGAAGCATTGAAGGCTCCCTCCGAGAGGGGGCTCCTGCGTAGC
>CAMGRB010000099.1 GCA_946061315.1 uncultured Clostridia bacterium
AAGGTCCATGGTTGAGAACTGTTCGCCCTTAGTCTCAGACGCAGGTTTGACATCCAATAATATTTTTAACATCAGAGTCAGAGATCTTAGCCCAGCTTTGAGCTCCTCCGGCATAATTACTTGTTGCCGTAGCCGATTTTACGTTATAGCTCTTTATAACCGACGTGTTGTCAGAATATCTCGCAATAGGGAGATCGTCCGTATACGAATAACCGCATCCGCTTCTCTTACAAGTATATTCCATCTTACCTTTTTCGGTAATTGAAGAACGCTTTACAAGCACGCCCTCATCAAAATCGTGACCCAGAGCGTTTACAAAGTTGTCTTTATAGGTTTCTTCGCAAGCTGCGTCTGTACATTTATAAAGAGTGTATCCTCTGTCGGTACAAGTGGGAGCAATAACCGTGCCTGCATCCCAATTATGTGCGCCCGTTGCGGGGATAGCCTCGGTAGTAGTCGTCTGACAAACGGTACAAGTAAACGTCTTAACGCCGGGGGCTGTATCGGTTGCCGGGGTCGTTACGGTTCCCTCATCCCACGTATGTATTCCCGATGCAGGTATTGTCTCTTCTTTTACAGCACCGCACTCACACTTATAAACTCTTTTGCCTTTCTCTGTGCAAGAAGGAGCAACGCTGCTTTCGGAATCATAGACATACGCATGAGAGCCTATCTCTGCGTACGTTTCAACTTCCCAGATATAAGCCAACCCGCTCCAGCTCGGTTCACCCGACAGAGCTTTGACTTTCATCTCTATTTTAGAAGCTCGTACATTTATCTTGTCGATAATAACTTCTGTAAGATCCGTTGTATCAATACTTTCGGTTTCATAAACCTTATTGCCGTCCATATCATAAAAGAAGAACTGAACGTTGGTGACATTATATGTATCCATAGAAATCTCTTTGCCATATGAAACCGTACCGCTACCATTTACTGTGGCAACTATTTTATTGAACGTGTTCTCTCCCAGATAAGTAAACAATATCGAAAAATTTTGTGTCTTGGGAGAATACGTTCCGGTGTCGACTTTCCCGTCAACAATACGCGTCAAATCGGTGCGTTTTCCGGATCCGCTATCCAGTACGTTCCCATTACTGTCAACCACGGAAATGGATAGTGCCTCCGAGGCAATATTATTTTCTCCTGCCGTACATTTATCGTCTGACGAAGCAAACGCGGTAACCGATATTACGGACAGTACCATAAGTACGGAAAGAAAGAAAGATAAAACTTTTTTCATAAAAATCCTCCATTTAGCTTTTCGCTACATATTTTACTATTATAAATTATAGCACACGCGTTGCGGTTTGTCAATACCGACAAAAAAAGTTTATCTATTTTTATTTTTTGTGCAATTATGACGGCAAGAACTTTCCAAAATCTTAAAAAATTTGGAAATAAAAAACCTTGCAGCAATAAATGTGCAAGGTTTTGGTGCTCTTGCGGAGAGTCGAACTCCGGACACCTTGATTAAAAGTCAAGTGCTCTACCTACTGAGCTACAACGGCAAACTATTTAATTTCTTGTAAACGGTTGTCCGTTTGCGCCTATACATAATATCACAGAGCGCAGATTTTGTCAATACCATTTTCAAAAAAAGTGCAAATTTTTTTCGGGCACGCGCTTTTTGATTGACGCTGAAATTCGTCGGAAGAAAAAACACTTTAATTGATGAAAACTATTGAAAAAACGTTTTACGTGTGATAAACTTTTCACAGTAAATATTCACAAGAGGTGATTTTATGGAAAACAGAAAGATAATGCTATGGAAAAAGCCGCCGTATATTGAGTTTTCGGCTGAAAAATTCGAGGCGTCACTCAAAGAATTCAAGGTAAACGGCAAAAAGAGCGCTATGATAGTATGCCCGGGAGGTGCTTATGCTTGCAAGGCAGAGCACGAGGGCGACCCTATTGCCGAAATGTTCAACGAGGGTGGAATAAACGCTTACGTGCTTGACTATAACGTTGCACCGTGCCACAAATTTGCTCCTCTTTCCGACGTACAGAGGGCAATTCGCACTTTAAGAAGCATGGGATATGAAAAGGTGGGCACCCTCGGCTTTTCGGCAGGCGGACATCTTTGCTGTACCTCGGCTACGATGTATGATTTTGAAGCGTATGAAAAGACAGACGATATTGACAACTTCTCTGCCCGCCCCGACGCGTTCGTTCCCTGCTATCCCGTAGTGACGATGGACAAAAAATACACTCATATGGTCTCACGCCAGTTATTGCTCGGAGATGAGTGGGAAAACGAGGAGCTTGCAGAGCTGTTCTCCAACGAAAAGCACGTAACGAAAAATACTCCTCCGTGCTTTTTATGGCACACGGCTACCGACGACGCAGTACCCGTGCAAAATTCTATTATGCTTGCAAACGCTCTTATCGAAAATAACGTAGAGGTTGAAATGCACATTTACTCCCACGGTTGCCACGGTCTTGGGCTTGCAAAAGAGTTTAACGACATATCGACATGGACGCAAAACTGCGTTATATTCTTGAAAAACAGAGGTTTTTAACAAATATATGGTCTGCCACAATTTGCGGCAGACCATTTTTCGTTATTTGATATTAAAAGCGTTATATTTTACTGCTTTACGAGCTTGCGGTCGACCATTGCGCGATATACTTTGTCTATGCAGTCACGGCAGGTCTTTTCGGTCTTTGCCTCAACCATTATGCGAACGACCGGCTCGGTTCCGCTCTTTCTTAAAAGTATTCTGCCGTCGGAGCCGAGTTCTTTTGCCACGTTGTCACGGGCTTCAAGGACAAGCTCGTCAGAGAGTACTGCGTCCTTACTGTCAACACGGACGTTTTTCGTTATCTGCGGATATATTTTTATGTCTTTTGCAAGCTCCGCAAGTGTTGTCTTATTCTCAAGGATAACCTCCATCAGTTTTATGGCGGTTATAAGTCCGTCGCCCGTTGCCGCATATTTGCTTAATATTACGTGTCCCGACTGTTCTCCGCCGAGGCAATGACCGTTTTTCATCATACATTCGTAAACGTACTTATCGCCGACGTCGGTCTGTACGTAATTTATCCCGAGTTCGTCAAGCGCTTTATAAAGTCCGAGATTTGACATAACGGTGGTTACGACGGTATTGTTTGTAAGCGTTCCATTTGCCTTCATATACTTTGCAAAAACGTACATTATTATATCGCCGTCAATTATTCTTCCGTTTCCGTCAACGGCAATACATCTGTCGGCATCGCCGTCAAAAGCAAAGCCGACGTCAAGACCGTTTTTCTTTACGTATTTTGCAAGCACTTCTATGTGTGTTGAGCCGCAGTCTTTGTTGATATTCGTTCCGTCCGGCTGATTGTTTATAACGTGGGTCTTTGCGCCGAGTGTATCAAACACGTTTTTGGCTATCATCCACGCGCTTCCGTTTGAGGTGTCAAGCCCGACGTGCATATTTCTGTACGAGCGCGTGGCAAGAGTTATAAGGTATCCCACGTATCTGTTTCTGCCCGCAAAATAGTCAACGGTGCAGCCTATGTTTTCACCGGTTGCAAGCGGGATATAGTCCGTTTCGCTGTCAAGATATTCCTCTATCTTTTCTATTACCTCTTCCTCAAGTTTCTCGCCCTTGGAATTAAGCAGTTTTATCCCGTTATCATAAAAGGGATTATGCGATGCCGAAATCATTATTCCGCAATCAAAATCCTCCGTCCTTACAACGTACGAAACACTCGGAGTAGTGGTGACGTGCAAGAGGTATGCGTCCGCACCCGACGCCGCTATTCCAGATGCCAGAGCGTACTCAAACATATAGCTTGACCTTCTCGTGTCCTTGCCTATGACAACCTTCGATTTTTTGCCTGAATTAAGGTTTGAAAACCAATATCCGAGGAATCTTCCCACCTTGAATGCGTGTATTGCCGTAAGCTCTTTATTGGCTTCTCCTCTGAAGCCGTCCGTTCCGAAATATTTTCCCATAAAAACTCCTGAAAAAAAGAATTGATATATTGACATTTGTTCTACGATATGATAACATAACTTACAGTAAAAGTCAATACATGCGGAGGCAAAAATGAATATTGCTGTGATAACCGGCGCGTCAAGCGGTCTTGGAGTTGAATTTTACAAAGAAATGCAAAAAGAAGACCTTGACGAGATATGGATAATGGCAAGGCGCAAGGGCAAGCTTGATGAGGTTGCCGAAAAATACGGCAAGATTAAAACGAGAGTCGTTGCCATGGACATTACCGCAAGAGAAAATATCGAAAAGTATTCCCTGCTTCTCAAGGAAGAAAATCCGAACGTAAAGTTTCTTATAAACAACGCGGGCTTCGGTACGATAGGCAATCTTGACGAGGCGGATTATAAAGTACAAGGCGATATTGTCAATCTGAACGTGCGCGCTCTTACGGAGATAACTGCCGTTTCTCTACATTATATGCAAAAAGGCTCAAAGATAATAAACACCTGTTCGATAGCATCGTTTGTTCCGAATGCGAGAATGACTGTTTATTCCGCAAGCAAAGCCTACGTTTTGAGCTTTACAAAATCGTTGAGATACGAGCTTAAAAAGAGGGGCATCAACGTAACGGCGGTCTGCCCCGGTCCTATGAGCACGGAATTTCTCGAGGTGGCGGGTATTGACAAGGGCGTTTCCAAAACCTTTGACACTCTGCCCTACTGCGACCCCGAAAAAGTGGCAAGGCTCGCCGTAAAAGCGTCGAAAAAAGGCAGATGCGTCTGCACGCCGCGTGCCTTTTATAAGTTTTACAGATTCCTTGCAAAAGTTCTCCCGCACTCATGGCTTATGGGTGCAAGCAAAACCTGATTACAAAAAAATTTATTATACAGAGAGGTAATTATGTCAAGTTACGAAACAAGAAAAACCCCCGGCGACACCGTCTGGTTCAAGCACGACAGGTTCGGTATGTTCATTCACTGGGGACTCTACGCAATGCCCGCAAGAGGCGAATGGGTAAAAACCAACGAATATCTGACGGACGAACACTACGAAAGATATTTCAAGCACTTCAACCCGGATCTTTATGATCCGAAGGAGTGGGCAAAGAAGGCAAAGGCGGCAGGAATGAAATACGCCGTTCTTACCACGAAGCACCACGAGGGCTTCTGTATGTTCGACAGCGCATACACCGACTACAAGTGCACCAATACCCTCGCAGGACGCGACCTCGTAAGAGAGTACGTCGACGCTTTCCGTGCCGAAGGTCTTAAAGTGGGATTTTACTATTCCCTTATCGACTGGCATCATCCCGAGTTCCCGATTGACCAGATCCACCCGAGAAGGCTCGACAAGGATGCCGAGGAAAAGTCCTCAAAGAGAGATATGAAAAAATATGCCGAGTATATGAGAAATCAGGTAAGAGAGCTTCTTACCAACTACGGCAAGATAGATATTCTCTGGTTTGACTTCTCGTATGAAAAAGATCCTAATATGCCCTCGTGGATGAAGGGTAAAGGAAAGGACGATTGGGAGGCAGATAAGCTTATCGCCCTTGCAAGATCGCTCCAACCGCATATCATAATAGACAACCGTGCCGGCATAGACCAGGATATATGGACGCCCGAGCAGTATCAGCCGCTTCAGTGGGTCAAGGACGAAAAGACTGGTGAACTTCTTACCTGGGAGGCTTGCCAGACGTTTTCGGGCTCGTGGGGCTATCACAGAGATGAGATGACCTGGAAATCGCCCGAGATGCTCATAGAAATGCTCATAAATACCGTATGTATCGGTGGAAACCTCCTTATGAACGTAGGACCTACCGCAAGAGGATATCTTGATAAGCGTGCCGAGGACGCACTTGCGGTTTATGCAAACTGGATGAAATACAATTCCCGCTCGATTTACGGTTGCACCATGGCAGAGCCCGAATTTACGGCTCCGAGAGGTACCCGTCTTACTCAAAGCGAGGACGGAAAGCGCCTCTAC
>CAMGRB010000100.1 GCA_946061315.1 uncultured Clostridia bacterium
CCATTGCCGAGTTAAAGAATCTTATGGGGGACCGCATACCGAGGCTTTTGAGGGACAGAATAAGTGCCGAGCTTAAGCGCCACATAATAGACAACTACTGCGAAAGAACTTATTTCTGGGAGAAGCACCCGAACAACTGGTCTGCCGTTTGCGCAGGCGGTGTCGGCGGAGTGCTCATATACGAGGCTCCGGATGTCTATCTTAAATACAAGGACAGATTAAACGCATCTATGCAGGTTTACATAGACAGCTATAAGGACGACGGAGTTTGCGCCGAGGGCTGTGCTTATTGGGGCTTCGGCTTCGGCTTCTTTGCCGACTTTGCAATGCTTCAGAGGGAGTTTTCGGGCGGCAAGGACGACTGGTTCAAAAACGAAAAAGTAAAGAAAATAGCAATGTTCATTCAAAAGACGTTTTTGCAAAGGGACGTCCTTATAACGTTCAGCGATTGCAATACAACTGAGGGATATTGGCTTGGTTTGCCGCATATGTTAAAAAACATTTACGGCGACGATATAGAAAAACTTCCGTCCGAGGCGGCAACCATAACGAGATATCAGCATTTTTCGTTCCTTTTAAGGTCTGTAATATATTATAATCCCGACTATGTGGCGGATGATATAGACAAAAATGTAACTTATTTTATGCCGGAGTCCGCATGGCTTACCAAGCGCACGGAGAATTACGGAATTGCCCTGAAGGGCGGAAATAACGGCGAGAGCCATAACCATAACGACATAGGAAACTTTATCCTTGCAAGAAACGACAAGCAGATTATATGCGATATAGGCGCAGGACCGTATAGTCCGGATTATCACGGCGCAAAGAGATATACGTTTTTTGCCCCCTCGTCGTTTTCACACAACGTGCCGTTCTTTGACGGAATAGGGCAGGACGGAGTACGCCGCGACGACGTTATGATAGACTTCGACGAGAAAAACTCGAAAGCCACCCTCGATATAACGAACGGATACGGTTACGAGGCGGTTAAAAAAGTGGTCCGCACGTTTACCTTAAACGAAGATAATATAAAGGTAGAGGACGAATTTGAACTCAAAGAGGGCACCGTCACAACGGAGAGATTTGTAACGACGATAAAGCCCACAGAGGACGGAAAATACCTGCTTGTTGACGACGTAAGGCTTGTCCCGAACGACGATATTTCGCCGAAGATAAGCGTTGTACAAAGCCCCAACCACGCAACTGCGGGATACACGGACGTATATTGCATAGATTACGTTTTGCCCGTCGGAGCGAAAAAATTCGGAATTACCTTTGAAACTCCGAAAAAATAAAATTCATAAATAAAAAGGTACTTATTTGCCAAAGATATAGTAAAAAGCTCCCTGTCCGCCTTATCGGCAGTTTGGAGCAAAGGAGGCAATCAAATGATTGATGCAGGAACTCTGCAAACGATAACAACCGCCATTTATATCGCCTTTGCCGTAGTAGCGGTACTTGGCGTTTTGAGAGGGCTTATGAAAGGATTTTACAAGTCCATTGTCGACGTTATATTCGTCGTCATAGAGGCTGTTTTGTCCTTTATTATTGCAAGGCTTATTTCTTCCACGTTTACGAACGTGGATAAGTTCAATTCGCTCCTCGAAAGCGTCAAAGGGTTCGCCTCAAAGAGCGAGGCAATTGTCGGCTATATAGAGAAGATACAGGAATATTCGTATCAGCTCGCCGAGGCAGACGGGGTGGTCAATCTTGCAATGGCTCTGCCGGTGGTTATAATATGCCCGCTTATTTTCGGGCTTATATACACTATTGTAGGTCTGATTCTTAAAATACCCAAGTTTATTATCGAGAGGCTCTTTTTCGGCTCCAACAGAGGCGAGGAATATAAGGGCGGCAACAGGATTTTCGGCGCAGCTGTCGGCGGAGTCAGAAACGTGCTCGTATTTGCCATATTATTGGTACCGCTTGTTGGCTTTATCAATATTCCGGGTATGGTGGTCGATGCGGCAAAGGACGCAAAACCCACGGAGGACGGCAAAACCGCTTCCTATACCGAGTATATAAAGACTGCCGACGAGGAATATATCACGCCGGTAAAGAACAATATCATTCTCAAAGGAATATATAATTGCGGCGGCAAGTGGATGTTTAACTCTTTAAGCAGCGTAAAGGTTGACGGCATAAAGGTTTCCCTTACAAACGACCTTTGTACGATTGCAAGGGCGGAATCGTACGCGTCGTATTTCTACGGGGTGCCCGTTCAGGAATACGGTACGGAGCAGAGCGATAAGATAGAAAAGATAAAAGATACGATAAATGATTCCTCGGTTATTCCTACGCTACTTTCGGGAACTCTTTCATACGTTTCGCAAACGTGGCTTGAAGGCGGTAACGTATTCGGCTACGAAAAGCTTGACGTAGGAGAGTATTATCAACCTACGTTTGACGAGCTGCTTGCTATTTTTGCAGAGCTTGATACCGAGTCCTCAAAGGAGGATATAGAAACTATCGCCACCGTGGCGGAGATAGCCATAGACAGTGGGCTTTTAAGAGAGTGCATGACGGAGGGCGGTGACGTTATAAGCGTCGTATCGAGCGAAAAGTTTATGACTGACCTTGTGCTCGAGCTTTACGATAACGTGAGAATGAGAACGTTTCTCGAAATGGGAACGAACAGCTTTACCAACTATATTTATAAGCTTTACGACAACGTCAACGGAACGAATACTCCGTGGTGCGAGCAGGTAGATCTTGACGCGGTTTCCCGCGAGGAGATGATGCTTGAAGCAATAAGACTTGCAAATATCATATCCTCCGTCACGACGTTTGCAAAATCGGTCTACGTAAGCGATAGCGGAGAGATAGATTTTGCCTCTACGTTTATAAATTCCGACGTCGGAGCTCTCGGCAGAGCACTCGACCTTATGAAAGACAGCGTAATATTCGGCAACTCGTACAAATTTATCGTTGAGGCAGTTCTCCGTTCCGAAAGCTGCGCACAGCTAGGAATAATAAACGAGGACTTTATACAGCTGGTTCTTAAAAACGACACAAGCCTTGAAAATCTTCTCGTTACAAGACAGAATATGGCGAAGATCACAACCTCGGTAAAGAACGGAGATGATATATCGGGCGCAATAGAGGCGATACTCAAAAATCTGTCCGCCGATGATGCAGAGGTGCTTAAACGTACCGTAACTCCCGAGGCTTTACAGATTTTCGGAATGTCCGAAAAGAAAGCGGAGATAATGTCAAAAACGCTTAATTCCGTTATGGACGGTATTACGAGCACGGGTGAGATAAGCGACGAGGATATTGAAAAAGAGGTTCAGGCGGTAGATAAGATCGTAAACGTCGCACAGGCGGCAGCAAGCAGCTCTACAAGTAACGTTTTCTCCGCAACCGAGGGTGAAGAATCAAAGACGGGAATGACGGCAGACGAGCTTGTTTCAAGCATTATGGACTCCGAGATTATAACGACTGCGGTTCAGAGCGCCGCAAAGGACGAAGAAGGCAACGAGGTAGAGGACCCGTACGGAATCTCCTCGGCACTCGGAGAAGAGGATAAGCAGGCGGCATCCGACGCTATAAAGAACTACTACACGGAAAATAAGACCGAAGAAAACGACGAGGAAATGAAGGACACCCTTTCCTCCATCGCCGCAATCCTCGGTGTAGATCCCTCCGGTTTGTTCTGATTTTCTCAAGTAAAATCACAGGGTGTAAAGTTTACAAAGCCACTTTTGATATAACGTATCAGAAGTGGCTTTGCTATAATAAATAAAACGGTAAACAGAATTTTCGGGGATGACTAATATGGAATGGTTCAATGTTTTTGGATTGATTTTTATAGTCGTTATTATGATTCCAAACGTTATATTTGCTATTAAATGCAAAAACGGTTTTGAAAATAAATGGAATAATAAATTTGTTGAAACCGTTGAGCAAATAGGGAGATTTTCCTGCTTTGGTTTTATGATAATAAATATTCCGGGCACGTGGTTTGGCTGGTGGTATGATGAAGCATTTGCAATATATCTTATTGTAGACGTGCTTCTTATAACGCTGTATTGTATAATATGGATTGTTTGCTTTAAGAGGAGCAGTATATTTCGGGCGTTGGCTCTTTCCATCATTCCGTCAATACTGTTTTTGTTCAGCGGAATAATGAGCAGGTCGGTTTTATTGATTGCCGCTTCAATAATTTTTGCTCCGGCTCACATTCTGATATCGTATAAAAATGCAAAATAAGATTTTTGTCACAATATAAAAGCCTGAGAAGATTGACGTCTTCTCAGGCTATGCTTATATTTTGCGGAAATACAAAGGTTAATCAAATTTTTATTTTATTCCCATTTCAAAATTGTTTTTCCGTCCGTGTCGTAGTACCAATAATTGCCATTATCCGACGGTTCCGTTAAGCTGTAATAATATCTTGTTGCGGATGTAAGATGGCTATTGTTATCACCTATTCCGATAGCACTCCATTCTGCTTCCGTGCCTTTATAGAATACTTCATTAAGGCTGTAGCAATAATAAAAAGCACTATCGCCTACGCTTATTACGCTATCTGACATTGTTATACTTTTAAGATTACTGCAATCCTCAAACGCATGATCTCCTATGGTTGTTACGCCATCGGGTAAATTTGCGCTTGTAAGTCTACTGCAATTATAGAATGCATAATCGCCTATGCTTGTTACGCTACTCGGTATAGTTATGCTTGTAAGGCAGCAATTCCGGAACGCATCAGAATGAATAAACTTAGTATTTTCATTGATAGTACAACTTGTAGTAGATGTGTCTTTTACTTTTACAAGAACTACATAAGGATTACTGTCATTGCCTAGATAGTATGCGTTATCATATTCGTTGTATTTAAGTCTTGTGCAACCTTCAAACGCATCATTGCCTATGCCTGTTACGCCGTTTCCTATAGTTACATTTGTAAGGCTACCGCAATCTTCGAACGCATAATTACCTATAATTGTTACGCTATCCGGTATAGTTATGCTCGTAAGACTACTGCAACCATAGAATGCACTATCGCCTATGCTTGTTACACTATCGGGTATTATAAGGCTTATTCTATTGCTAAAATCATCTTCAATTGTATCTTCTGTGTCTTCATTTTTTGTTGATGAATCTTTAATATCTGTACTGCTGCCAATCAATGCCGGACCTGAAGGAGTTATGTTCATTACAACTGATGCATAAACTTGAGCTGAGAAAGCCCAATCAGCTATCCTTGCTACGCTACCATCTTCTGGTATTATACTATTCTTACAACCTAATATTAAATTTTTACTTTCTGTTTCAATCAGACAATTTCCGTTACTGTGATATTTTGTATTTCCTTTAGATACGGTTATGCTTGCTAAATTATTACCGCAACATTTGAATGCATAACTGCCTATATCTGTTACGTTGTCCGGTATCGTTATGCTTGTAATATTTGCATTTTCAAAGGCATGATTATAAATTACATATGCTTTTCCATTACAAACCTCTGGAAGAACAAGATCGGTATCGGTTCCATTATACCCAAGCAAATAACAAGTTCCTTCATACTCATAGAAGATATATCCTTCGTCCATCACAAATAGATTACCGGTTGAATCTGCATCTGTATGTACATTTAACGCATAGTACCCTACATATCCGTTTTCTTTCTCACCTTTTACTATATTAAGACTTGACTTATTGCATATATCGACAAGTTTATAGCAATCCGAGAACGCACTATCTCCTATGGTTGCTACGCTATCTCCTATAGTTACAGCAGTAAGGTTGTTGCATTCGTAGAACGCACGATCTCCTATGGTTGTTACGTTATCTCCTATAGTTACAGTAGTAACGTTGTTGCATCTGTAGAACGCACTATCTCCTATGGTTGTTCCGCTACCTCCTCTAGTCCGGGCACTCCGGCCT
>CAMGRB010000101.1 GCA_946061315.1 uncultured Clostridia bacterium
GGTGGCGAGTTTTTTACGGTTTCTTTTTTAGTTGTTCCAAAACGATGCGAAAAATAAAAAATCCCGACAAGTGTCGGGGAAAGGAGAAAAAATGAAGAAAATATTCTTATCTTTTATTATGATTTTATGCGTGCTTTTTACCGTGGTATGCTTTGCTTCGACCACGTATGCCGCCCCCGAAAATGAGGAAATAATCGACACGGGGACGGGAAAAAGTGCGATTTCCGAGTACGTAACGGAAAAAATAATGCCCGTTGCGGCAGGAGTTTTGACGTCCGTGTGCGTTTTTGTCGGCTCTCTTTGGAAAATAGGACAGACGCTCTCGTCAATGAAAAACTCGAAGGAGCTTTTCGGCAAAGCGCAGACGGGCATTGACAAAGCGGTTGAAAATATAGGCGTGTCGGTCAAAAACGAGGTTTCGGGAATAACGGAGCAGACAAAAACCTTGCCCGAGCTTTCAAAAAACGTGGCGGAGCTTAAAAATGAAACGGAAATTCTTATAAGGGAGTGCAAAACGCTTGCAAAAATGATCTCAATAGGCTTCGGCGCAAGCCGTGAGCTTGTCAAAAACGGAAGCGCAAGAGAAATACAACGCTTAACGGAGATGTCCGATGAAATTTTATCGTCCGTATCCGAAAATTCGGGGGAGAGTGTATGAATAACACGGTTGAAATTATAAAATCGGACGAAAAAGCGGCAAAAAAAGAGCGGAGCGTCAAAAAGAAAAAACGCGTTATCGCATTTTTGTATATTCTCTCGTTTTTAGTAAGCGTAGCGCCGATATGCGCATACGTGCTTGTCAACAAGGACAGATACGTGACGGGAATATCCGACGGGGTAAAGCTTTGTGCGGGAGGCATCATTGCCCTTATACTCGTCGGCATGAAAACGCTCGGCAAACTGAAAATAAGCTCAAGGGCGACGTTTTTTGCCCTTTGCGGTCTGCTCGGCTACTTACTTGAGCCGATAATATGCGATATATGCGTCCTTTGTATGCTCGCGCTGCTCGGTGAGGTTGCCGATTTTATTGTCGGCATACCAAAAAAGCGATTGAAAGAATCCTTGTCGTCGGATATTGCGGCAGAGAAAACCGCCGCTAAAATTGAAGAAGTAATAAGCAAGTATTACAGAGGCTCTTAAAATGGACGACTTGAAAAAATTCATTTTCAAAAATATAGGCTTTGCGCTTATTTTCGCCGTTTGCGCTCTTTATATTGTCAAGGGGCTTTTCACCCTTGACGAGAGTGGGCTATCGGTTGCCGAGATAGTAGGCAACAGCGCTCTTTCCATGGCGGTCGGCTTTTCGATAAATTTCATATTCAGGCAAAGCGGTATACTCTACGCGCAGGACGACAGAGAGGTCATAGAAACGAACAACCTCCACGAAAAGATAATCGACGAGATAACTCCGTACATAGATCTTTTGGACGGTTTTTGTGAGGTGGAAAACACCGAGGCAAAAAAGCGCATGCGCAAAAAGCTCCTCTCGCAAACGTCGCTTAAATACAATGATTGCTTCGACGAAAACGGGTGCGCAAAGGAGATAAAAGCGTCTTTTATCTACACAGGTGGGGATAAAAAGGAGAAAAGAGAAGCTCTTAAAAAGCACAGGCACGATATGAAAATTTACAAAAAGGCGCTGTACTTAAAAATAACTCCTCTTTCTCCGTCCTCTCTTACGACCGACGGGGCAAACGGTGACGACCCGTTTGATTTCGGAGCGACAACGGCGCAGTATCAGGCGAAAAAAAGCGGCTGGGACGTCGTTACAAGACTTCTTTTCGGAGTTCTTTTCGGATATTATACGTTCCGCAAGCTTGACGGGGCATCTCTCGACTCGATTTTATGGAACGCGTTGCAGGTCGCCGTGTATATGATTTTCGGGGTGATACAAATGCTCGGAGCTTACATTTTTGTAAAAACGGACGACAGGTATCGCACCGTCAAGAAAATAGACAAATTGCAGAAATTCAGAATTTACGTAAAGAAGCATAAAAGCAATACCGAAGGTAAGCCTTGCTATCAGAATGAGCAGAATTAAAAAAGGCGGCGCGCACGTTTGTGCACGCCGTTCTTTGTTTTTACTTGTTTTTCTTGGGCTTTACCATAATTCCGTAAATGATGAGGAGCACGCCGGCAACTCCTATTGCACCGCAGAATATCCATTGAAGATGCAAAGCGGTGAAAAACGGTTTTGCAAAAATGTAAGTACCGAAGGTTACCATAGCGACAGCAAGAGCGACGTACCATACGGGATAGTGAACGCTTGAGTCACGCCTGTAGTAGTACGCACGGAAAAGCTCGACTGTTCCGCGGCACCAGAGGGCAAGACCGAGTATCTGGCAAGGACCGCCCACGTTGATTACCTTGAATTGAGAGAGAACGCAACCGAGCGCTATGACGGACAAAAGCACAAACTCTACCACCGTAAGTATCTGTATCGTCGTGTTCGGAGATCTCTTTATCTTTCTCGCAAGGAACAATATAAGATACATAAGAATGGCTACCGCCACCATTATATCGACTATTTTTGACCCCCAGCTTTTGAAAAAGACGTTTGTGCCCGACCACAGCGGTGCAAGAATCACGGCGAGAATTACGGCTAAAATGCCGAGGCATATGTACGCCCAGAAAGAACGCGTCGGTCTGAAATTAAGTTTTTTTGTCATTTTACAACACCTCGCAACGTATTTTTATATACTGCTCATTCATTTTAACAGAAAAAAGATTCAATGTCAAGATATATTGATAGATAAAGTGTACATTTTGTGTTGACAATGGAAGGTCTTTGTTGTATAATATACCTATACCGAATAAATTATTACGGTTTTGTTTATCTGGAGAAGGAGAAGATATGAGAAAAAAACTTATTTTTTCTGTGCTCATAGCCATTATAGCGACCATGCTCGCTTGTGTTTTGTATTTACCCGTATCCGCGGAGGCCGACGGGCAGATAACCGTTACGTACTATCAGAAGACGACGGCGAAAAACTCCGAAAATCATACCGCGGGAGAATCGTTTACGCTCCGATCTGACGGCTATTCCACAACGACGGGCAAAACGTTTTTCGGCTGGTTTACGGAGGACGGCGTTCTTTATGCTCCCGGCAGTACGTGCTCGTTTGACAAGGACACCAAGCTTTACGAGGCGTACGGCAATTCCGTCGGCGATGCGGACACGTTTCTTGCCTCGTTTAAGACCAACTGGAATTATACGAAGCTCACGTCAGATATTACGATATCGATAACGTCAAACCCCAACTGCATACTGTTAACCGATAACTGCGTCGGAATAATAGACTTAAACGGTCATAAACTTACCGTCACCACGGGTGACGACTGCTTCGGCGGAAAAGGCATCGGCGTTATTCTTCTCGGAGAGGGAACTTTTGAATATAAATCGAATAACCCGGGCAGAGCTTCGGGAATCTTTTCGGTAAGATACGCCACGACGACCTCGTGCGGATTGCGCATAGGTAAAAACGTAACGGTTTTGTCAAACGGAGGCCTCGGTGACTCGTGGCAGGTTTCATCCGGCACCGTCGGATATCCGGTCTACGATATTTACGGAACTGTCAAGGTACGTCACGCAGTCAATGCGGATCAGCTTTCGGGAACACAGACCACCAGGTTTAACGTTTACGACGGAGCGAAGGTGGAGTTTACCTCCGACTGTCTTTTCAATTCCGTTAACTGCACCGCGAACACGGCGGTCCCCTACGTTGAGATGAACGTATACGGAGGTCAGGTAATAACCACCAGCACCTCTCAATTCTTCGACAATCCCGACCGTTACGCCATAAACGTCACGGGAGGAAGCTTCTCACGCGGATATCCCGATTTTATAAAGTCGAGTTATAGCTTCATCTATAACGAAACGACGGGACTTTACGACGTGGTATATACGCCTTGTCTTTCACCCGAGGCGGTTGACAACGGGCACGAATACAGCGTTGTCGGCTTTACCGTCACCTGCGAGGAAGCGGGAACGATTACCTATAAGTGCTCTCTTTGCGGAGAGGAATACGTTGAGCCAAGCCCTGCGCTCGGGCATCAGATGTTTTCAACTCTTGCCGCACAGACGGTAGCAACGAAGGAAAAAACGGAGCCGGGATACTATAAGCACACTTGTATAAGGTGCGGATATTCCTACAATGAGTATTTCTATCCGGACCCCGCAAGCGTTTACGTAAACGTGCGTGTGCGCTACACAGATAAAAACAAAACCGTCGAGGAAACGATAAGAGTTCCCTCAACGGACTTATTCGGCTTCAACGGCACGGTACTTCGTCTGTACGATTTTCAGACTATAACTTACCAATATCCGAGCGGCAAAACGAGAGATTTCAAAATGAGCGATATCATCGGTCTTGAAATTCCTCTCGGTACCACCGTGATAAACGGAGGAATACAGAATAAAGTTCCTTTCGGAGTATTCCGTGACGAGAAATATATCGAGGAGATAACGATTCCGGGCTCCGTCAAGGACGTATACGGCTACGCCTTCTCGAATATGGAAAAGATAAAGAAGATAAACGGCATTGAAAACATAACCGGCACGATAGGCGAGCATGCGTTTGAGCAGAGCGCTGACAGCGCACTTTACTTTGACACGTTGACGCTTAATGCAAATACGATAAACAGTTACGCATTCTATAACGTCGGAATGTCGAGAATAGTGTTTGCCAAGCCCGTTGAAATAATACGTTCGCACTCATTTGCTTCCTCAAGCGCAGAAAAGAACGCTATGGTCAAAGAGGTCATTGTCGAGAAGAACAATAAAGAAGCCGCACTCGAGGGCGGAAACGGAACTACACTTCGTCAGCTTCAGTACGATCACGCTTTGTTCGCCTCGTATGATAACAACGGTCAGTCCTATTTTGCCGCATCCAACGTCTTTTATGATCACGAGTACGAGGACACGACGGTGCCTCCGACCTGCATTGAGGACGGATATGACCTTCACGTATGCAAAAACTGCGGATACTCGTATATGGATAACACGGTTTCAAAAACGGGAGTACACATTTACAGCACAACTCCCGACGAGGTTGTAAAATCGACCTGTATGCACCAGGGATATGAAATTTACAACTGTACGATGTGTACGGAGGTAAGAAAAAAGGTCCTTCCGTACGATCCCAACACTCACGACTATACGTACTCCGTAAAGTACGTAGACTTTGACGGCAACGAGGTGTATCCCTGCCAGGCGCTTCATTTCAACGTCGGCATTTGCGAGTGCAAAAAGGTGCAGCCATTGGAAGGCCTTGAAATTAAGAGAATAATCGATCACGACTATTCCATACTTGTTGACGAAAGACCTTCAAACTGCGGAGTACAGGGATATGAAATTCATAAGTGCTCGTACTGCGGAAAAGAAAATAGGGTTGATCTCCCGCTTGTCGGCCGTCACCGTTCGGTAAAGAACGAGGCAAAGAGTACGCTGCCGACGTGCGTTGCCGACGGAGAAAACGTATATACCTGCGAGGTCTGCGGTCTTACCACCAACACGGTAAGGATAGATAAGGACCCGGAGGCTCATTCCTGGGATACGGGAACGGTCGTTGAAGAACCAACGGACTCGAAGATGGGAAAACTCTCTTACAAGTGTATCTATTGCGGAACAGAGAGGCTGGTTTCTATCCCGAGGTCCAATTCCGATAAAATGCCTACCTGGTTAATTGTTATTATAGTAATCGGAGGTGTCCTTCTTGCAGGCGGAATAGTGCTCACACTCTACTTCACGCTGTTCAAGAAGAAGAATGCATCGTTAAGCTATAAGTACAAATTTAACACTCTCGGAAAGAAATAATAATTCTACAGTAAATGGGGCTGCTTCATTCGGGCATAACCGAACAAAAAAGATAGAGGTATTATAAAA
>CAMGRB010000102.1 GCA_946061315.1 uncultured Clostridia bacterium
TACAGTCTTATTCGGTTACTCCCGTAATAGCGTGATGCTCTTAAAGTATCATTGCATAAACGGCGGGAGCAAGCGAAAGCCTCAATATTTGAGTTGTTAAAGTTTCACTTAAAGCGGTCAAAAGAAAATCAGAGCTTGGATTTATCCTCCAAGCTCTTTTTTACATAAATCTATATCATTTTAATGATATTTTTTATTTCAGAGTGCAACAATATATTGACAATGTGACATTTTAATGATATAATATTGGCAAGGATGGTGAAGCTTTATGATTATTTATCACGGTTCAAAAGATATTATTGAAAAACCCGAATTTGGCAAAGGTAATAAAAAGAACGATTACGGGTTGGGTTTTTACTGTACCGAAAACGTTGAACTTGCAAAAGAGTGGGCTTGTTCCGACAATGAAACAAACGGATATGCCAATCAATATGAAATTGATTTAAGTGCATACAAAATTTTGGATTTAAGAGAAAAAAAGTATTCCATTCTTAATTGGATGGCAATTTTATTAAAATTCAGAACGTTTGACGTCAATACACCCATTTCGGCGCAGGCAAAAGAATATATATTAGAAAACTTTTACGTCGATGTGGAAGAATATGACGTAATTATAGGTTACCGTGCAGACGATTCTTATTTTAGTTTTGCAAAAGACTTCATAAACAACACTATTTCCGTTGAACAGCTTGCCGAAGCTATGCAGCTTGGTGAACTCGGTATTCAAATAGTGTTAAAGTCTGAAAAGGCTTTCGATACGGTAAAATATATAAGTTATGAATTAGCCGAATGTAAAGAATATTACGTAAAACGGGTCAGTCGTGATAAAAAAGCAAGAGAAACGTATTTAAGCGGTCACAGACAAGGCTTGGTGGCGGACGGCTTATTCGTAATGGATATTATCAGAAAGGGGCTTAAAAATGGCGATAAAATCTTATGACGTTAGATATTTAGATAACGTTGCCGCAAATATCGGTACAATGTTTGAATATGCGGTAGCTTGTGGATACGAGCCAAAGGTATATTGGAATATGTTTGCTTCTTCCGACGTGGCAAAACAGATTGAAAAGGGTAATCCGAGATTTTTAGTCGGATATTCCGCAATAGATTTGTTAAACCTCGTTGTTAATGCTACGGCGGCAAACGGCAGATTGCTTTCTCCCAAGCCGTTTTTTAGCCGTTCGGAATTTTATTGGGCGGGTTGGGCTTTGGCTCAATATCAAAATTATAAAGCAACCTCTTTCTTTAACATAAGCAAAGCGTTCCCTATTGAAAAAGTTTTGGCTTTATACGATACGCTACACGAAGCAGATATAACAAAGTTCTTTACCGTTGCAGACGAATATATTGATGAACATAAAAAAGAAACAAATCTCAAAAGAATACGTACCGCGGCAGGATTATCCCAAAAACAGCTTGCACAAAAGTCCGAGGTTTCCATTCGTAACATACAAATGTACGAGCAACGCCACAACGACATTAACAAAGCACAAGCAGATATTCTTTTCAGATTATCAAAAACGCTTGGTTGCAATATAGAGGATTTGTTTGAAGAATAAAAGCTTTTAATACGGCTGAAATTTTCATATTTATCATATGTTGTTAAGCACTTGATACCGCAAAAGTGAAGTTGCTTCGCGGTAAACTTCACTTGTATACGGCACCTTTTTATATGAATTTTACGAAATTTTTAAGATAGTCGGGTGAGAGTATATTTTCAATCTGCGCAAGCGTTAAAGAGTTGAATTTTTCGTTTTTTGTCGACTCTGTGTCGCCTTTTTCAAGATAGGCTCCCTCGAGTAGTTTGTCAAAGAGCTTCCACCTTATAAACAAAAGAATTGATCTCTCTATCCAATATGAAAATTCGGTTTTCGGGGCAAAATGCTCCGATTTTTTCATTTTTATATACATTTCCGTCCCGTCGGACACGTCGTGCCACAGGTCAACAAACGCAAAATCGTACACTTCCCCGCCCATTTTCTCTTTTACGTACTCAAAAGCATCATATTTTATTATATGAATCTTTTCGGGGTGAGAAAATTTCGGCAATATATTGTTTTCAAAAAGCGATATTACGTTTTCGTTCTGCTCTATAACGGTAACGATTGATACGTTTTCCTTTTCGCTTGCCATATAGGTAAAATAACCGAGCCCGAGCCCAAAGGTTATAACCTTGCCGTGCGCTTTTTCGATATGCTCCCTCATCGTTTCAATCTCGTTTGGCTTTATCGCCATCCACTCAACGCCGTTTTCAAATACGGCGGGGAACGAAAAACGCTTGTCAAAAAAGCCTATCTGCGGTATTTCCGTAAAATTGTCCACGCATATGCTCTCGTTACAAACAAAGCACTCGTAAGGCTCGTACGTTTCATATCCCAGGCTGCAATTTCCTATCTGCTTCGGACTTATTTTTACGTTTTTGAAATACGGGTCGTTTTCGTATTTTTCGGGGTCGAGCTTGCGTATTCCCTTTTTGAAATACTCGTTCTCGATAAGCCTCTCCAGCTTTTCATCCTCGATAAACGCGCTTGCAAGAAATGCTCTCACCGCCGTTTCATCGCAATTTTTGTCCCCGCCCGTTATCTCTTTTACCGTTTCCTCCGTTATAAGTCGGGGGCATTTGTTAAGATACGACGCAAGTATTTCAACTACCCTGTAATTGAGCGCGCCCCGCTCTTTGATTTTTTTTAATTTTTCAAAATCCTTCTTATCCATAGCCCCTCCTTTTTTATAATTTTATCACAAGAACGTATTTTTCGCAATATTTTATGAAAAAAACTTAATTCAACAAAATGTTGAATATTAAATATTTGAAAAAGTGCCACTATGTGTCGCTGCTTTTTCAGTAAAGAACTTTTCAAGAATGGCTTTTTTGGTTTTTCCTTTTTTTGTAAATTATTTGGCGTTTACACGGCAAGTTTATTTTCGTTGCAAAAAGCACCCGATTTCTTTATATTATAGGACAAAGCAACAAAAAGTATGGCAAATTCAACATTTTGTTGATTGACTTTTCAGTACGCAACCTATATAATTAAGACAGCACTCAAGTGGCAAGTTAACAGATTGGAGGAGTATTGAAAGCCGTGGAGTCAATAGGTAACAAGATAAGAGAGTTAAGAAATGAAAATCATCTTACACAAAAGGATTTGGCGGAACAATTATTCGTTTCCGCGCAAGCAGTTTCAAGATGGGAAAAAGGAGAGGTAGAACCCTCCATAGAAACTGTAAAGCAAATAGCGTCCATCTTTTCAGTATCAGTAGATGAGCTTCTGGGAGTTGAAGAACCGCATAATTCAGATACGATAGAAAAAGAACCTGAAATACATTACGTTGAAAAGGTTTCAAAGCCGGTGCTTTGCATATGCGAAAAATGCAACAGTCCAATTTATGAACAGGATGATATTGAAAGGACTACAACTTATCACAGAAGTGGTATATCAACAAATGAAACTACTCACATTTACTGTAAGCGTTGCGCAAAGAATATGCAGCTGAACAGGTTGCGCTATGAGCTTTCCGAAAGAAAAGCGGAAAGAAAAAGAGCGTGGGGCTGGGGTAGCGTCATTTCGATAGCCGTTTTGATTATAGGAGTAATTGTAATAAGCTGCAATCCGTCAATGCTGGGCGATAATCCTTCCGTGGGTACATACGTAGGTGCTTATCTTGGTGCCGTCGGAATAGCCGCGCTGACCTTTTTCTTTGCGGCGTGTTGCTTCCTTGACAATACCTTTGTCGGCGAGATGTGGGAAGACGTTGCCTCGTGGGGATTCAAAACAATGCCCGGAATTATTTTTTCACTTGATTTTGACGGAATAGTATTCCTTATATGTGCAAAGATATTCCTTGCAATTCTTTCATTTTTGCTTGCTTGCTGCTCTGTTGCTTTAGCTACGGCACTCGGTCTTGTTTGCGGTTTGTTTGCATTTCCTTTTGCCGTTTCAAAATCAAAAAAAGAGATAAGCAAATTAAGCGATGACGTTGACAAAGCAAAAAAAGAATATACCGCTTTGAATGAAGCAAAAAGCAACGCAGAGGTCTGAAGCGCTTTGAACAATTATAAAGGCTAAAAATACATAGGAGAGAAAGATATGAAAAGGTTTTTAATCGTTTTATTGAGCACACTTCTGACGGTTTGTCTGTTCTCGCTCGTATCGTGCGGTGAAGAAGAACCGTCGGGCACAACGTCAGATACAATATCTGATACAACATCGGACACTGTGACCGATACAGACACCGGCACGTCCGACCCAAGCCTCAAAAACATTACGGGTATAAAGTTTGAAAACGTTACCGTAACGTACGACGGATCCGAGCATAAAGCCGAAATAAGCGGCACTTTACCAAGCGGCGTAACTTGCACGTACACGTGTGACGGAAAGAACGGAAATTCAGCAGTCAATGCCGGAACGTACAACGTTTCTGCAACTTTAAGCGGCGAGGGGTACAATTCCCTAACACTCAAAGCAACTCTGACGATAAACAAGGCAGAAATTACGGGAGTATCTCTTGCAAGCGACACCGTTACGTATGACACCGCAGAACATTCTATTTTGATTTCGGGTAATCTCCCCGAGGGTGTTTCTTGCGAATACACGTATGACGGAAATAAAGTGACGTCGGTCAAAAATGCAAAGGTTTACAGCGTCGTTGCAACTCTTTCGGGCGATAACTACGTAACCAAAGCTCTTACCGCCACACTTACGATAAACAAGGCGGAAATAACCGGCGTAACACTTGAAGACGATGAAATAGAATACGACGGTCTTGCACATTCGTTGCAGATTATAGGCAACATACCCGCCGAGGTTGTATGCACGTACAAGTATAACGGAGAAATAAAAGACGAAGTAACCGATTCGGGCGAATACACCGTAGAGGCTACTCTTTCGGCAGATAACTACGTAACAAAAGTGCTCACTGCCACACTTACAATAAAATCAACGGAGGAACAGCTTTACAGCGTTGTTTCGGGAAGCAAGGTATATTTTCAAAATCCTCTTGATTCGGGATATCTTTACGTTTACGACGGAACAAATATAAAGAAAATAGCATCCGACGATGCCAAGTATCTTATTTCTTATGACGGAAAAGTATATTATTCAAGCAAGGGGCTGCTTACAAGTTCCATAAAATGCGTTACCGTTTCCGATGACTCCGCTTCTTCGTTCTATCCTGCCAACGCTTCGTATATAACGACAGACGGCACATATGTATATTACGCGATAAACAATCTTATCAACTATCAGAATACCAACGGAATATACAAGTATAAAATTGCTGCCGAGGAGGACGAGAGTGCGCTGAAAATATCCGACGATGCGGCAAGCTATCTCACCGTTGTTGACGGATATATCTATTACGCAAACGGTTCGGAAAAAGGTGTTCTGAAGAAAATATCGGTCAGCGGCGGAACCGCATCAGTATTGACCGAAGACAAGGTTTCCGATATTATTGCAAGCGGAAAATATCTTTATTTCAACGTTCTCACCCTTACCGGAAATGCAATTCACAAATATTCAATCGATAGCAACACCTTAACGAAAATGACTACCGACAGCGGTAAAAATCTTACGATAGTCGGCCACAACCTCTACTACATAAACATTAGCTTTAATTTTGCCGTCCTCTGCTAGTTCCGTGATGATGGAATCCTCATCGGCGTCCTCAATCATCTCTGTAATCTGCGCTTCGGTCTGAGCGGCTAAGTCCTCCATCTCCTCGATGGCGGCTTTTTCTGCCGCAAAAAACTCTGTTGCAATAATTGCCTTCGGAATCAGCTTACCCTCCCAACCAATGACTTTTTCTTCACCTTTCTTCTTGCCGGAAGTGTATTCGCCCATAATGTTTTCAGTCTCGCGGCCTAGCGCATAGCCCTTT
>CAMGRB010000103.1 GCA_946061315.1 uncultured Clostridia bacterium
GAGCATAACAAGCGCTTCAAGACCGTAATTTACAAGCAAAAGAAGTGCCATACGGCTTGATAAGATATATTTCGGCGGAATGGGCATTGAAAGGAGCAGCTCGTTATCACCCGACTCAAATATCTGCGTCTTTGTCGTAAATATGCTACCGAACATGCAAAGCGCGGACGCTACTACGGAAGCCAGGGCAAATATCTGCCAACCGTCGCCCCTCGGATAAAGAACAAGAGAAAAGCCGAAAAACATCATACCGAATGCGGCTACAAAGTAAACGCCCAGAAAAGCGAACAGTATTATCAAAAGTACCTTTGTAGCGCCCGAGTTTCTCTTTTTGGATCTCTGCGTAAGAGATGCGCCGAGCGCCGCAAGCCTCGATTTTAACAGAGTCTTAAACATATCAGCCCTCCAATTCGAGGAATACGCTCTCAAGCGATTCGTCGCCCTTGACCTCTTCCATATCTCCGCTGACGACGAGCTTTCCGCCTTTTATTATCGCTATTTTATTGCATATCTTCTCCGCAACCTCCAAAACGTGAGTTGAGAAGAATATAGCACCGCCCGCCTCGCAAAGCTTTTTCATTTCTTCTTTAAGTAAAAATGCGGCCTTGGGGTCGAGCCCGACAAACGGTTCGTCCATTATAAGAAGCTTGGGTGAATGAAGGAGAGCCGAAATTATAGCCAGCTTCTGCTTCATACCGTGAGAATATGAGGATATGGGCTGTGCAAGGTCGTTTGTTATCTCAAACATATCGGCATATTTCTTTACTCTTTCAAATCTCTCGTCCTTTTTAACGCCGTAAATATCGCCGACGAAATTGAGATACTTTATGCCAGACATAAATTCGTAAAGATCGGGGTTATCGGGAATATACGCTATCCTCTTTTTACACTCTATCGGGTCGTCCTTTATCGATATTCCGTCAATGTAAATATCGCCGCTGTCAAAGTCGAGAAGTCCGCAACACGATTTTATAGTTGTTGTCTTACCCGCGCCGTTGTGCCCTATAAAAGCGTACATTTCTCCCGGCTTTATGTGCAAAGAAAGGTCGTCAACTGCCTTTTTTTCACCGTAGTTTTTTGTAAGATGTTGAATGTTAAGCATAATTCCCTCCGTCTTATAATTTTTACTTTTTACTACCTTATATATTTTATCACGGTTAGAGTTATATGTCAATATTAACAAGCAATTAGTATTGGCAACGAAAAAAGCCCGCAGAAAACTGCGGGCTTAAAAAGCACACTTATCCAAAAATTACTTTATATTTTCTACCTTTGATATATAGGTAACAGTAGTACCATTGACCTCAACATCGTCGACCTTACCGTTCGAAAGAGTTATAATATCCTCCGAAGATACTTTTTCTATTTCGATTTCGGGAACTATGTATTTTTTCATTTAGAGCTACCCTCCTGAACATTGTAAACTGTAAAAATTCGATTGAAGTTCAACTTCTCTTACGGAAAATCCGCATTGAACTTCTTATGCCTTATCATTTTATCACGCATTTATTTTGTTGTCAAGTGCACATTTTTGAAATTTCAAGCTCTAATTTGTGAAAGGTGCACAATTTTTTTGAGATTTCCACGATATTTCAAAAAGCTTGCCATCAGATGAAAAACCTCAAAACGCCCTTGATTATTGACTTTTCAAGATTGCGCATAAAATCGGAAAAATTTGGTTTTTGTGCAAAACGTAGAAATTTAACTTTTTTTGATGATCTTTCGGGATTCCCTTAAAACGCACCGCCAAAACAACAAAAACAAGGCGCCTCTAAAGTGAACGGTGCCCTCATTCCGCCGAGGCGGAATGAGGGGAGTACCGATCGAATAATCAATTTACGTTTATCAGTTGTTGTAGAAATCGGTGAGCTTCTTAAGTCTTGCGTACTTATCCTTTGCAGTTTTTTCTGCTTTTGTAAAGAGTTCTTCCGCTCTTTCGGGGAACTGCTGTGCAAGACGGCTGTAACGCGTTTCGCTCGTGATGAACGCACGGTAGTCGCCCGTCGGCTCCTTGGAGTCGAGTGAGAAGGGATTTTTGCCCTCTGCCTTGAGTGCGGGATTGAATCTGAAGAGCTCCCAATATCCTGCCTCAACGGCTCTCTTCATCTCGCCCTGGCAGTTGGTCATACCGCCTTTAAGTCCGTGCATTTCGCAAGGAGCGTAGCCTATGATAAGGGACGGTCCCGGATATGCCTCTGCCTCTGCCATTGCCTTTATGGTCTGTGCGGGATCTGCACCCATAGCGATCTGTGCAACGTATACGTAGCCGTAAGACATTGCTATCTCTGCAAGGTTCTTCTTGCCTACTGCCTTACCTGCTGCGGCAAACTGTGCAACCTGACCTATGTTGGAAGCCTTCGACGCCTGTCCTCCGGTGTTGGAGTAAACCTCGGTATCGAATACCATAACGTTTACGTCCTCGCCCGATGCAAGCACGTGGTCAAGTCCGCCAAAGCCTATATCGTATGCCCATCCGTCGCCGCCGAAGATCCATACGGACTTCTTGGAGAGGTAGTCCTTCTCGGCAAGTATCTTGTCTTTGAGTTCGTTCTTGCATCCGCAATTTTCAAGCATCTCAACAAGAGCTTTGGCTGCCGGCTCGTTTGCCTTGCCGTCGTTCTTGGTTGCGAGATAGTTGTCGATTACTGCCTTTTTAGCATCGTCGTCAACGGTTTCTCTCAATTCTTCTACATATTTAATAAGCTTTTCACGGATAGTCTTCTGTCCGAGGTACATGCCAAGACCGTGCTCTGCGTTATCCTCGAAAAGTGAGTTAGCCCATGCAGGTCCGTGGCCGCTGTCCTTATTTACCGTATAAGGAGTTGCAGGTGCGGAGCCGCCCCAAATGGACGAGCAACCCGTTGCGTTAGAGATGTACATTCTCTCTCCGAAAAGCTGTGTGATAAGACGTGCGTAAGAGGTCTCGGCACATCCTGCGCAAGAGCCCGAGAACTCGAGAAGCGGCTGGTTGAACTGGCTTCCCTTTACGGACACCTCTGCAAACGGCAGATCCTTCTTCGATACGTTGGCAACTGCATAGTCAAATGATGCCTGCTGTGCGCTCTGGCTCTCCTGCGGTACCATCTTAAGAGCCGCCTTTTCGGGAGTGCCGTTAGCCTTTGCCTTTGTCGTGACGGGGCAGACGTTTACGCAGAGTCCGCAACCCATACAGTCAAGAGGGCTTATAGCCATCGTAAACTTATAGTCTTCGCATCCCTTGCCTATCATCTTTGCGGCAAACTTTGTAGATGCGGGCGCTTTCTTTGCCTCTTTTGCGTCCATAGCGAAAGGTCTTATGGTAGCGTGCGGGCAAACGTATGCGCACTGGTTACACTGAATACAATTTTCGGGTATCCACTCGGGAACGGTTACGGCAACACCGCGCTTCTCGTATGCGGCAGCGCCCTGAGGCAACGTACCGTCAACGTAGTCAACGAATGCGGAAACGGGGAGCTTGTCGCCGTCCATCTTTGCAACGGGAAGAACTACGTTCTCAACGTATTTTACAAGCTCGGGACGCTTGCCCGTTACCTTCTGCTTCTTGTTTACAACCTTTATGTTCTTCCAGGACTCGGGAACGTTTATCTTGACTATTGCGTCAACGCCCGCGTCGATTGCCTTGTAGTTCATCTCGACAACCGCTTCGCCCTTCTTTAAGTAGGACTTCTTTGCCATGTACTTCATGTACTCGACTGCGTCCTTTATGGGCATTATGTTTGCAAGCGCAAAGAATGCGGACTGAAGAATGGTGTTCGTTCTCTTGCCCATTCCTATTTCAATAGCCTTGTCTATTGCGTTTACGGTGTAGAACTGAATATTGTTGTCGGCAATGTACTTCTTAACCTCTGCGGGAAGGTGCTTGTCAAGCTCCTCTTCGTTCCACTGGCAGTTAAGAAGGAACGTTCCGCCCGGCTTTACATCGTTTACTATCTTATAGCCTTTGAGCATATAGGACGGGTTGTGGCACGCAACGAAGTTTGCCTTGGTTATGTAGTACGGGCTCTTTATGGGCTTGTCGCCGAAACGGAGGTGAGATATTGTAACGCCGCCCGTCTTCTTTGAGTCGTACTGGAAGTATGCCTGAATGTATTTGTCGGTATGGTCACCTATTATCTTTATGGAGTTCTTGTTTGCTCCGACCGTACCGTCACCGCCGAGACCCCAGAACTTGCAGGAGATAGTTCCCTCTGCGCTGGTATCGACGGATACCTTTTCGGGAAGTGAAAGACCCGTAACGTCATCGACAATTCCTATCGTGAAGCTGTTCTTGGGCTCTCTCTTTTTAAGGTTGTCATATACTGCGAATATTGCGGCGGGGGTCGTGTCCTTGGAGCCGAGTCCGTAACGGCCGCCAACAACCTTTGCCTTTACGCCCTTTACTGCAAGAGCGGATACAACGTCGAGGTAAAGCGGTTCGCCAAGGGAGCCGGGCTCCTTCGTTCTGTCAAGAACGGCTACCTTCTTTACGGTTGCGGGTATAGCCTCAACAAGCTTGTCGGCAACGAAAGGACGGTAAAGTCTTACCTTTACAAGACCCACCTTTTCGCCTTTGGCATTCAGATAGTCTATAACCTCCTCGCAGACGTCACATACGGAGCCCATAGCGACGATTACTCTGTCTGCATCGGGTGCGCCGTAGTAGTTAAAGAGCTTATAGTCGGTACCGATCTTCTCGTTTACCTTGTCCATATACTCCTCTACGATTGCGGGGAGAGCCTGATAATACTTGTTGCAAGCCTCTCTGTGCTGGAAGAATATATCTCCGTTTTCAGCCGAGCCGCGAAGCACGGGGTGCTCCGGATTGATAGCTCTCTTACGGAACGCCGCGATAGCGTCCTTATCTACCATTTCCTCAAGGTCCTTGTAGTCCCATACCTCTATTTTCTGAATTTCGTGAGAGGTACGGAAGCCGTCGAAGAAGTTGATAAACGGAACTCTGCCCTTTATCGTTGCAAGGTGAGCAACTGCGCCGAGGTCCATAACTTCCTGCGGGTTGGTTTCCGCAAGCATTGCGTAACCTGTCTGACGGCAAGCATAAACGTCGGAGTGATCTCCGAAAATGTTAAGCGCGTGCGATGCAACGCAACGAGCCGATACGTGAATTACGTTGGGAAGAAGTTCTCCCGCTATCTTGTACATATTCGGGATCATAAGAAGAAGTCCCTGGGATGCCGTGTAGGTCGTTGTGAGCGCACCTGCCGCAAGAGAACCGTGAACGGTACCTGCCGCACCTGCCTCCGACTGCATCTCCATGACCTTTACTTTTTCGCCGAAGATGTTTTTGAGTCCCGTTGCCGACCACGAGTCAGTAAGCTCTGCCATGACGCTTGACGGGGTGATGGGGTAAATTGCTGCTACTTCGGTAAACGCATAGCTGACCGTAGCGGCGGCGGTATTACCGTCCATCGACTGTTTCTTTCTTGTTACCATAACAAAATCCTCCGTATAATGTGTGTATTATAATTTTACTTATAATCGCCGTATAAATGATAACACTTTTTTATTGTAATTTCAATAGATATTGTTCATATTTTTTCAAGAATTTTTTGTCTTTTTGACGTTTTATGTATTTTGCGCCGGGATCAGACGTCCTCAAAGTCGTCCGTAGGTACGTCCAATGTGCTTATTTTTCCTTTTACTCTCTCAAAATACGATATTTTCTGGCGCACGAGAGCAAGGATCTGGTTCTTTACGCTTATACCCTCGCTTTTGCAGACGAACGACAGTTTTTTTGCCATCTCGTCGCTCATGCAAATTTTAAGAAGCTTGTCCTTTTTCATCTTTATCACCCCTTTTCGAGTTTATTTTACCATATTTTTTCGCTTTTGTCTTGCCTTTCTGCTTTTTTCGTGTTAAAATTTTTACATAATTAT
>CAMGRB010000104.1 GCA_946061315.1 uncultured Clostridia bacterium
CCAATCCCCGCTCGCTTTACGCTTGCACCATGGCAGAGCCCGAATCCACGGCTCCGAGAGGTACCCGTCTTACTCAAAGCGAGGACGGAAAGCGCCTCTACATACACCTTATGGAATATCCGTACGCATTCCTTGAATTCCGCGGTCTTGCCGACAAGATAGAATACGCGCAGTTCCTCCACGACGGAAGCGAGGTAAAATATACCTGCGGCAAGGTTGAACATTTCAGCTCCGGCCGTACGGAAGCCGAGGATATGGTTGCATTCCAGCTCCCTGCAATAAAACCCGGATATATCGTTCCCGTAATTGAAGTATTCCTTAAATGAAAACGGGCTTCCCTACGGAAGCCAAACACATAGCGGGACGGTCAAAGCCGTCCCGTTTATGATTAACGGCAAACGAAGCGGCGGGAGCAAGCCCCCCGCCCTACGATACGCATCTCGCACGGATATACCTATCCCTCAAAAAATATGGCTGACACAATTTTTGTGCCAGCCACTTTTCTAAATTGTTAAAAAATCAGTTCTTTCTTCTTCCTGTGCTCGATGCAACTATTATAAGAAGCCTTAAAAGCTGCATTATCGTTACCGCGAGGGCGGCAACGTAAGTCATGGCGGCGGCGGAAAGGACTTTTTTAGCGCCCTTCATCTCCGACTCGTCAAGGATATTTGCGCTCCTTATTGCCGCTATTGCCCTGCGGCTTGCGTTAAACTCGGTAGGAAGAGTGATGAGTTGAAATAGGACGCAGAGCGAAAAGCAAGCTACTCCGAAATACGCAACGTATGCAAAAATCTGCGAGAAAGCGGAAAGAATTATACCGAGCAGTATAAGAGGCATTGAAAGGCGCGAGCCTATATTCGTAACAGGCACGATTGCGTTTCTTATTTTTATCGGTATATAGTTATTTGCGTGCTGTATTGCGTGCCCGACCTCGTGTGCGGCAACTCCTATCGCCGCCGCGGAGGTGTTTGCATAACTGCTGTCGGATAACCTTATCACGTTTTGCGACGGGTCGTAATGGTCGTTTAAGTTGCCGTGTATATTCTCTATTCTGACGTCGTAAAGTCCGTTTGCGTCAAGTATTCTGCGTGCCGCCTCCGCACCCGTAATTCCCATTCGTGACGGAATTTTTGAATATTTTGAAAAAGTGGACTGTACCTTAAAGCTTGCAATCATAGACAGTATGACAAACGGTACGACCAGAATTATATATAGCCAATCAACGTAAAAAAACATATAATCACTCCTTAAAACGCTTCGTGCCAACGGAAAATCGGTCATAAAAAACCATTTTTGCACGTTATAATTATTGTACCACAAAAATATTTTATTTTCAATAGAATTATTTTTACTTTTAGTATTGACTTCTCAACAAAAAAGTTGTATAATACCGAATAAAAATCGGGGACTTGCTTTCGGAAAGGAATTTTTGCAAAATGAGCGCAGTCGAACTTATTATTCTTGCGGTAGGTCTTTCAATGGACGCCTTTGCCGTGGCAATATGTAAAGGTCTTTCGATGAAAAAGGTTTCCTTTAAGGAAATGGCGATTGTCGGTCTTTGGTTCGGCGGTTTTCAGGCTCTTATGCCACTTATCGGGTATCTTCTCGGAGAGGCGTTTGAAAAATACATCGAACAGATAGATCATTGGGTAGCGTTCGTTCTTCTTGTGCTTATCGGTGCCCTTATGATAAAGGAATCGTTTGAAAAGGAAGAAAAGAAAGAGGAAGAAAAAGAAAACCCCTCCTCCCCGCTTGCCTTCAAAACGATGCTTACTATGGCAATAGCCACAAGTATTGACGCTTTGGCGGTCGGCATTTCGTTCGGAATACTGCCCGACGTAAATATAACGGTTGCGGTTTCTTCAATAGGCATTATCACCTTTATTCTTTCTGCCGTGGGCGTTAAAATAGGCAACGTATTCGGCGCGAAATACAAGTCCAAAGCGGAGTTTGCGGGAGGGCTTATCCTTGTCCTGCTCGGAATTAAAATTCTTTTGGAGCACCTCGGGGCGCTTTAAGATATACAGGAGGTATTTATGACAAGCAAAAGAATTAAACAAATCGTCACGTGCGCAATTTTCGCCGCGCTTATTTGTGTGACAACAATGTTCGTTTCGGTACCGGCACCCTTGGCGGGCAACGTAAATCTCGGAGATGCGATAATAATAATCGCCTCGTTTTTGCTCGGACCCTTGTTCGGTGCAATAGCGGGAGGCGTCGGTGCGGCTCTTGCAGACCTGTTCTCCGCTTATGCGATATATGCGCCCGCAACTTTCTTTATAAAAGCGGCATTGGCGGTAGTATGTTACTACGTTTTCAAGGCAATGCTTTCGCTCACAAAAAATTCGATAGTATCGCGTATCATAGCCGTTATATGTGCGGAGCTTACCATGGTGCTCGGATATTTCATATATGAAATTTTCATACTCGGTTTTCCGACTGCTCTTGCCGACGTTCCGTTCAACCTTATTCAAGGAGCATTCGGCGCCGTCATCGGTACGGTTATAACCGTTCTTCTCCTTAAAAATAAGACGATATCTAACTTCGTTTCATCTCTTGAAAACGATAAAAAAGATACAGAGGAATAATTTTAACTACATAAAAACGGAGCCTCGAACTGACGAGGCTCGTTTTTTTATTTGTTTACTATCTCCATATCGAATGCGAAAGAAATATCTTTCTCGGAAAGTCTGTAGCGCTCGGGCAGTTCGGGCCCGCAGGAGTTTGAGCCTATTCCCGAACATTTATAGTCTATTCTTACGTGGGTTGCGTAAGGCTCGCCGAGTTCGTCTGTATGCTGTGCTTTATAGAGTTGATCTATTGAGTACTTTGACACGTTGAGGCTGAATACGTCCTTGCCGACAAACCTTATTTTGCCCTCTATTTCGGCGTAGGAAACGTCGATGTGCTCGCCGTGTTCCTGGGGTCTTACGTAGTTTACGTATTCCTTGTCGACGTCGCTTGAATACTTATCCCTGCTTACGTGGTGGCACATATCGCAGTAGTTTTCATACGGTCCCATACCGAAATATGTAAAGTTCTTATTCTCTTTGCAAAGAGCGAACTCAAAGCCGAGTCTTGCAAGCCACGTGGCGTTCTTTCTCACCTTTCCGTCAAGAGCAAAGCTTATTCTGCCGTCATCAAAGACCGATACGGTCATCTGATATCTGAAAAACGGCGCTCTTGAAACACCGGCAAGCGATGCGTCGATATTTATCTTGTTTTCGTTTACGGTGACGGAATAGACGTTGGTAAACGGCACGTTGATGCGCGCGTCCTCCCAATCCTTACCGCACCAGCAATCGTTATCGGTAGGCGCTCTGAATGCCCCGATTTTTACGGGGGCTTCAAGCATTTCCTCTCCCCTTACCTTAATGCTGTCAAAGTTGCCCGTCTGTTTGTTCAAGCGATACTCAAAATCCTTGCCTTTTGCATAAATGAAAAACTTATCATCTATAAGCTTTGCTGGGGTCAAAGAAGCGGGCGACGCTTTTTTCTTTTTAGTTTTTATTGTCTGGTAAAGCTCGCCGACTACCTCGCCGTCATCCTTTTCAAGAGAAACGGAAATGCCTGCGCCAAAGAGAGATTCCTTCGGATTTACGTCGGTATTTATTACCGCAGTTTGCCTCGGCGCGAGATTTATTTTGAGTTTCTTTTCTTCAAGGACTTCTCCGTCCGCTTTTATCTTGTAGCAAACGGTGTATTCCGAGAGGTTGGTAAAATCAAAATAGTTGGTAAGTGTTATTTTGCCGTTTTTGTAGGTAAACCTGAACGGCGTATAAGCGGCTTTTGCCTCGTACGTTCCCGCCTTGAAGGAGCGGTCTGCGAATACAAGACCGTCGCAACAGAAATTATTGTCGTTAGTAAGCTCTCCCTCAAAATCTCCGCCGTATTTCTGAACGCCGTCAACTATGACGGTATGGTCGCACCACTCCCAGATGCACCCGCCGACAAACTGCGGATATTTAAGGGCAAGATCCATATACTGCCACGTGTCCCCGGGTCCGTTGCCCATAGAGTGCGAATACTCGCAAAGCATTATCGGCACTTTGTATTTCTTCTCTTTGAGCCATTTTTCAATGTCGGCAACGGGAGGATACATTCTTGAATAAACGTCGGCAAGATCATTCTTTTCCAAAAATGATGCGCCCTCGTAGTGAACGAGCCTCGATTTGTCGTGCTTTCTTAAAAAGTCCGCCATTGCGTAGTGGTTTTCTCCGCAACCGCTCTCATTGCCGAGCGACCACATTATAATTGACGGACGGTTTTTGTCCCTTTCGTACGCCCTTTCCATTCTCTCGACAAAATAGTTTTTCCACTCGGGCGTGGTTGCGGGCCACTCACCGGGCTCCATATCGAACTCGTACTTTTTCATCGTGTTTCTGTAGATAAATCCGTGAGTTTCAATGTCCGTTTCAAGAATTACGTAAACGCCCATTTCATCGCAAATTTCAAGGAATTTCGGGGTCGGCGGATAATGTGACGTTCTTATGGTATTTGCGTTCAGCGACTTTATAAGCTCTATATCTTTTCTTATCTCGTCGTCCGTCATACACCAGCCGTTTACGGGGCTTGTGTCGTGATGATTTACGCCCTTCATTGTGATGGGTGCGCCGTTTATTAAAATCTCGTGCTTCCTTGATACCGATATTTCACGCAAGCCTACTTTTTGAGTTATTACCTCGCCCGCATACTCGATGACGACTGTGTAAAGGTTAGGCTGCTCCGCGTTCCAAAGCTTTGGATTTTCTATTTCAAACTCGCACTCCTCGCCCGTTTTTTCGCCCAAAAGGACGTCCTTATCGTAGAGCTTTACGACGGAATTTCTGCCGCTTGAAACGGTTATAAATTTGTTTTCTCTTGTCTTTATGGAGAGATCTTTTATATGGTCTTTCGGGCGGCAAAGAAGATACACGTCCCTGAAAATGCCGTTAAAGCGCAAGAAGTCCTGGTCCTCAAGATAAGTTCCCGCACACCACTTATAAACGTTTACTCTTACGGTATTTATGCCCTCTTTTACGTACTTTGTGATATCAAACTCCGCCTGAAGATGCGAGCCCTGCGTAAAGCCGACGTATTCGCCGTTTACGTAAAGGACGGCGCAGGAGGACACTCCCTCGAATACTATGTAGGTGTCTTTTGAAGCATCCGAAATTTCAAAGGTGCGCTCGTAAACGCCCATCGGATTTACGTTGGGAACGTAGGGCGGGTCGCAAGGTATCGGATAATTTACGTTAGTATAGTTCGGGTGCTCGTAGCCCTTTGACTGCCAGCATGACGGAACGCTTATGGTGTCCCACTTTTGCGGCTCCGTAGCAAGGTCGCTGTTTTCAAAAAACGCAAATTTCCACTCTCCGTTAAGGAGCTTGTACTCGGCATTGCCTCCCGGTATGTAGTAAGCTCTTTGAGGCTCTCTGTTTTCGGAGGTCTTTTCGGGGTTTTCGTAAAATCTCATAGTATCTCCCTGTTACGTTGTGTTTTCATATATCGCGCAAAGCACGTTAAAGTATGCTTTTTCGCTTGATTTTATTCTATCACGCACGCCTTTTTTTGTCAATACGTATTTACAAGTGATTTACAATGTGATAAAATGATAAAAAGCGAGGGATAGACGATGAATAAAACTGTTTTTATAACCGGCGGGAGCCGAGGAATAGGCGCTTGCGCCGTCAAAAGATATGCGCAAAACGGATACAGAGTCGCTTTTTCTTACCTTAATTCCGAAGAGGAAGCAAACGAGCTTCAAAAAGAATACGGCGCTATTGCAATAAAAGCGGACGTATCGGACAGCCGTCAGCCAAAATCCGCTGCTTACAAACAAACTGCGCGTCCGACAACTCATTCATCACCAACTCAAACGGAA